>SLST01000156.1 GCA_007130265.1 Spirochaetales bacterium | reverse complement strand
TCGCGACGCTCGGGCGCTGCAGGAGCCAGTTGATCGCGATCTGCGGGACCGATCTTCCGGTCTCCACGGCGATGTCGTCGATCGCGTCGACGACCGTGTAGAGGTACTCGTCGTCCACCGGCGGTCCGGCGTCGGCGGTAACCGGTAGACGGCTCACCTTGGGGCGCGGCTGGTCCCGGCGCATCTTGCCGGTCAGGCGGCCCCAGCCGAGCGGACTCCAGACGACCGCGCCAACGCCCTGGTCGAGGGCGAGCGGCATGAGCTCCCACTCGTAGTCGCGGCCCACGAGCGAATAGTACGCCTGGTGCGCGACGAACCGCGCCCACCCGTACCTCTCGGACACGGCGAGCGCGCGCATCAGATGCCAACCGGAGTAGTTCGAGCAGCCGATGTAGCGGATCTTCCCCGCGGTCACCAGGTCGTCGAGCACCCGCAGCGTCTCCTCCGGCGGCGACTTCGCGTCGAAGCCGTGCAGCTGAAAGAGGTCTATGTGGTCGGTGCCAAGCCGACGCAAACTCTGCTCGACCGCGCGCAGCAGATGAAACCGCGAGGAGCCCACGTCGTTCGGGCCGCTGCCGGACGGGAAGGTCGCCTTCGTCGAGATCAGCACCTCATCGCGTCGGCCCTTGATCGCCTCTCCCAGGATCGACTCCGAGTCTCCGCCGCCGTAGCCGTCGGCTGAATCGAACATCGTGACTCCCGCCTCCAGGCAGATGTCGACGAAGCGCTTCGCCTCGTTCACTTCCGTCGCGCCCCACGCCTTGTGGAACTCCGACGAGCCGCCGAACCCCGCGGTCCCGAGCGTCAGCGCCGGCACCGAGAAGCCCGATCTTCCGAGTAGTCGGTATTCCATACTCCCTCCTCGGGTCAGATAGCCGAGACCGTGCGCGAGAAGATCGGCTCGGTCGACTTCGCGAGCTCGGCGATCTCCTGCTCCTCGGCTTCGCTGAGCGGCGTGAATCGGTCCGCGGCGTCGCAGGCCCACTCGAAGTGCTCGATGTGTCCCGGGCTCACCGCAGCCACCACCGGCCGCGAGAGCGTGAAGCGAAGGCCCCGCTCGGCCTCCTCAAAGGTATCAGCGGGCCGGTACCATGTCTTGTCCCAGGTGCGCTCCTCGTTCTCGCCCCATCGCGTCATCGCGAGCGCCTTGAGCGCGAGGACCGCCGCGCCGCGCTTCGCCGCCGCGTCCACCATGCGCGGGCCAATCCCGCCCGCGTGCCACGCGGCCCAGTTGACCGGGAAGAGCACGGAGTCGAACTCGAACGCGTCGAGCAATCGCAGCGCCGCGTCCTCGTTGTGCGCGGAGAACCCGATAAACCGGATCTCGCCTGCATCGCGGAGCTTCCGGTAGAAGGAAAGCGCCCCATCGGCCGCGAGCACCTGGTCGACCTCCTCCTCGGTCTGAATCCCGTGGAGCTGGTAGAGGTCTATGCGATCCGTGCGAAGCTTGCGAAGCGAGTCGCGAAACTCCTCTTCCGCGCCGGCCGCATCGCGCTTGTTCGTCTTGCACGCGAGGAAGACGTCCTTACGGTACGGCTCGAGCGCCGGACCAAGCATCTCTTCCGCGTTGCCGTAGCTCGGCGCCACGTCAAAGTAGTTCACGCCCCGGTCCATCGCGATCTTGACGCGTCTCGCGGACTCTTCGGCCGTCTCGCCGGTCACGAGGATCCCGCCGAATCCTACGACGGAGAGTCGAACGTCGTGTTCCCCGTACTGTCGTTTTTCCATTGAGCTCCTCCTGCGACCAACAGTCTACCATAGTCGCCCACGGCTTGCAGCCGTGCCGAAGCTACGAGGAGCTCGCCGCCGACCCTGACGTCGACATTGTCTACGTCGCTACCCCCCATCCGCAGCACCACGGGAATGCACTGATGTGCATCGAAGCCGGCAAGGCGCTACCGTGCGAGAAACCGTTCACGGTCAATGCCCGCGAGACGGCGCAGCGATCCTCGGCGCCGGCAGAATGGCGCTGATCTCCAATGCGGTCGAGCTGCCAATCCGGACCGAATCCATCGTCTACGGAACGGAAGGTCGGATCGACATCCCGTCGTTTCTGATGGCGAAACAGGCGACCATGTTCCACGTGGACGGAGTTCCACGAGGACGGAACCGAGGAGTCCTCTATGGACCCAGGCACCGGGCGGGGGATGGCCCACGAGGCTTCGGAGGCGACTCTATGCGTCCGTGAAGGGCTCCTTGAGAGTCCGACGATGCCTCTTGACGAGACGCTCGCGATCATGAAGACGCTCGACGCGGTGCGAGAGCCGTGGGGCCTGACCTTTCCGGCCGACGAACGGTACCAGGACCCGTTCGCCAAGGATGCCCGCGCCGGCTATACTGTATGGATGGACGAGCAGCCAGCATCCCGCAGCGTCGATGTACCATTGCCCGACTCGTGGATTCGTGTCCGCGACCGCGAGGAGTTCTTCGCGCAGGTGAACCTGCTCTCCGCCGGTCACGAAGAGGTTGAGCGGGCCGTCCGGGCGGGGGAGTGGCAGAACGCCTTCACTGAGTACCGACGCGTGCTCTTTGACCGCCTTGCCCGACTCCACCTTCCGCCGCTTGACCCTCGCGCCGACGATCCGATCGCTGCGGCCGACGAGCTCCTGCACAACCGGATATCGCTGCTCGGATCCCCTCTCGTCGACATCGGATCGCCGGTCGACTGGCTCATCGCGCCGGACGGCGACAAGCAGTGGCAGAGTCACCTGGGCTACTTCTACTTCGCGAACTGTCTCATCGCCGCATACCGGCAGACGGGGGCCGTTCGCTACCTCGAGAAGTGGATGTCCGTCCTGAACGACTTCTTCGCGTTTCATCCGCTCGGCGTGGAAGGGCTCGAGTGGAGCCGCGCCGTCCCGATGTACCGTAACGAGCTCGCCTACGGATGCGGCGGGGAAGGCAAGTATCCCGACTATGCCGGGGGGTCCTGGATCGGTCTCTCCTGTGGACGCGTTCAGCTCTGGCTCTCGGCGCTCGCGACGGTGGGCGATGAT
>SLST01000318.1 GCA_007130265.1 Spirochaetales bacterium | reverse complement strand
TGAGCAGCTGTCGCTGGATCTCGAACGGCAGCGAGCTGAAGACGTACGAGGAGTCGCGGCTGAGGCGCTTGTTGACCCACTCCGACTGCGCCTCGTAGGAGTTCAGCGTGGCAAAGTACGATGCGTTCGTCGCGAGAAGCGTGTTGAGCTCGCCGATCAGCTGTTTCATCTCCGGGATGAACTCGATCAGGCCTTCGGGGACGAGCACGACGCCGAAGTCTTCGCCGTTCTCGCTGCGACGGCGCACCCTGCCGACGATCTCTTCGACGATCATCTCGAGCGTCTGCCGTCGTTCGGCTACCTCCTCGCTGATGATGCACACATTGGGCTGCGTCTGTAACGCACACTCGAGCGCGATGTGGGAGGCGCTTCGGCCCATCAGCTTGATGAAGTGCCAGTACTTCCGCGCGCTCGCCGCGTCTCGGGCGATGTTCCCTATGAGCTCCGCGTAGGTTCGCGTCGCCGTATCAAACCCGAAGGAGACCTCGATGCTCTCGTTCTTCAGATCGCCGTCGATCGTCTTGGGGACCCCCACGACCTGGATGTCCGACTTCTGCTCCAGGAAGAACTCGGCAAGCAGCGCCGCGTTCGTGTTCGAGTCATCTCCGCCGATCACGACGAGCGCGTCGAGCTTCCGGGCCGCGCAGACGTCGAGCGCTTTCTGGAACTGGTCCGGCGACTCGATCTTCGTGCGCCCTGAGCCGATCATGTCGAATCCGCCCGTGTTGCGGTACTCGTCGACGAAGTCCGGGGTGATCTCGATCGCCGTGTCGGCGAGAATGCCGCCGGGACCTTTGAGGAAACCGAAGAGCCTCGACTCGGCGTTGAGCGCCCGCAGACCGTCGAAGAGCCCGGCGATGACGTTATGGCCGCCTGGCGCCTGCCCTCCGGAGAGCACCACCCCCACGTTGACGGGCGTGGTCTCCGGGGTCTCGTCGCCGGCACCTTCAACGAACGTCGCGACCGGTTTCCCGTAGGTGTGGGTGAACAGCTGCTTCAGCTCCGCCTGGTTGTCCACGCTTTCGGTCGGGGGGCCGTAATCGATGCCGGCTCTCGACAATTGCCCGCGCAGCGACGTCGGCAGCTTGGGTTCATACTCGTATCGCGTGGTCTGCAATGGTGACTTTCCCATGGGTCTTCCTCTCTTCTATTCAGTCTTCTTCAGTGATCCGCGCGACCGCGTCCGAGCGAACGCAGTCGGCGCCGGTATTCCGGATTCGGAGCCGCGTTACGGCGTCACTGCCGAGGTGCCGACAGATGAACTCGCGGTACCCGGCGACGTGCTCGGTCGGCAGGACGACCTGGATCGTTCCTGCGAATCCTCCGCCGTGAACCCGGCAGGCCGCTCCCGCGCCGTTTCCCAGACCTATGCCGTCGAGGTAGTGCTCGGTGAGCGCGAGCGCACAGACGACACCCTGTTCCTTCGGGCTGCCGACCGGGGCGCAGTTCTGCAGGTACATGCCCGACGATCTGCCCGAGTCGGCCATGAGCCTCAGATACTCATCCATGGCGCCGGTTCGCAGGGCCGTGGCCATGCGCGCCACCCTCGCGTTCTCGTCGTAGAAGTGGATCGCCCGGCACACCGCCCGGTCGCCTGCCTGTCGGCGCAGATCGCCGAATGCCCGGTAGAACGCCTGTTCATCGACGTCGCGCAGGACCTCGCCGCCGAGTTCCGCCGCGATCGCGCGCATGTCGGCGGGAATCGCGGCGTATTCGCCGGTCAGATCGGCGTGGCTCGCGCCGGTGTCGACCACGAGCAGTGCAAGACCCGCATCGTCGAACGAGGCGTCGATCCGATCGACCACCGGGCTCGAAGGATCAGCGAAGTCAATCGCCACGACGCCGCCGGTTGCGCAGGCGAGCTGATCCATCAGGCCGCTCGGTTTGCCGAAAAAGGAGTTCTCCGCGTACTGACCGATCTGAGCGATTGCAGTCGGGCCGATCCGTCCGTCGTTGTACACCTCATCGAAAATGACGCCGATCAGCACCTCGATGCTCGCCGAGGAGGAGAGCCCGGACCCGGCGCCGACGGTGGAGGTGACCGCCGCGTCGAACCCGCCTACGCGGTACCCGCCCCGCAGGAACCCTGCCGCCACGCCCCGGAGAAGGGCCGCGGTGGTCTCCCGCTCTTCGGGTCGCGCGTCGGTCTCCCGCAGATCCACCTCGATCAGCGGGTACCCCTCGCTTGCGATGCGTACGAGCGAGTCCTCGCGCGCAGAGGCGGCGGCGACCGATTCGAGGTCGATCGAGGCGGCGAGAACCCGGCCGCGGTTGTGGTCGGTATGGTTGCCGGCAAGCTCCGTTCGGCCCGGGGCAGAGGCGAGCCAGGTCTCCCGCTCGCGCACGACTCCGAGCTCATCACGGAGCCGTTGCACGACCCGGTCGAAGCGCTTCGACGCCGTTGATAGGTCATCCATTTCGCCCGAAGGTATCACAACCCGCGCAGAGTCGCAAACGGCGGACCTCTGTCGGATTGACCCGGCGGTGCACGCTTCGTATGATCGTGGGCGATGGTCTACCGACTGCGGAACACCGTGCAGCGCTACGAGTGGGGCTCGACGACCGCGCTCACCGATCTCTACGGGTACGAGAACCCCGACCGTGAACCGATGGCCGAGGTCTGGCTCGGGGCGCACCCGAAAGCTCCCTCGCGACTCCTCGCCGAGTCGGGCGATGTGCCGCTTGACGAGTATATCTCGAGGAATCCGCTCCGCGCGCTCGGCAGGAGCGCCGCCGGCAGGAGCGCCGCCGGCAGGAGCGCCGCCGGCAGGAGCGCCGCCGGCGAAGGCCTTCCGTTCCTGTTCAAGATCCTCTGTGCGGCGAAGCCGTTGTCGATCCAGGCTCATCCAACGCGTCAACAGGCGCAGGCCGGCTACGCCGCCGAGCAGAATGCGCGTGTCGATCCTGCAGATCCGCGGCGCAACTACCGTGACGCGAACCACAAGCCGGAGCTGATCTGCGCGATCGAGCCGTTCTGGGGGCTTCGGGGGTTTCGTCCGGT
>SLST01000277.1 GCA_007130265.1 Spirochaetales bacterium | reverse complement strand
TTCATTCCTGGCGCATCTCCACCGCTGGTTAAAACTGCGACTTGTTTCATTTTTGCCACTCCTTTTTAATTTAGTGATAATTTCTGTTGTTGTGGATATTAAAATCCCTGCTTCTCCTCGGCGAGTACGCGGTGCTCGAACCCGGCGGTGTCGGGCTCGCCGTCGCTCCGGATGTGGCGACGACCGCCGTCTTCACGCCCGCGCCTCGAGGGTACGGCAGCGTGGTTCGCGGCGTACTCGGCAGCGGCACCGTCGCATGGCCCGGGGACGCCGGCATCCTCGGACGGGTCGCGGACGCGCTCACCGGCGTCTACGGCCGCTTCGACGGCGAGATCGAGATCGACACGCGTGCGCTCTTCGAGCCTGACGGCCGCAAGCGAGGCCTCGGCTCGAGCGCAGCGATGACCGTTGCGCTCACGGCCGTCTGGCCGGTCGCGGCAGGCAGGCCTCGCACGAACGCCGCAGACATCCTCCGCCACGCGGTGGAGATCCATCGGCTCGCGCAGGGAGGCACGGGAAGCGGCTACGATGTAGCGACGAGCGCGCTCGGCGGGCACGTCCTGTTTACCGGCGGGAGGGAACCGACGGCGAGTCGAGTCGATCTCCCCTGGCTGCCGCCCATGAGGCTCTTTCCCGGAGCCTCTGCGGTTGCCACACGGGCGGCGGTGTCCGCGTACAGAGAATGGAGGCGCGAGTCACCCGGCGCGGCGCAGCGCTTCCTGGCCCGGTCGAATGAACTGGTGCGGGAGTTCGTCGGGGCCGCAGGCTGGGCCGCTGCCCGACGCGTGTTCGATGCGCACCGGACGCTCGGAATCGAGCTCGGCGATGCGATCGGGGTGTCCGCGCGCATCGGCCCGCCTGAGGACGTGCAGCGCAGCGACGCGGCCCTCTCTGACGCCGACCCGTTGGATGTCACATGGAAGGCGGTGGGGGCCGGCAGCGAGCTCGGGGTGCTTCTGCCGGCAGACTCCCGCGATCCGCACACGATTGCGGTCTCGCCGGAGGGCATCAGATGGGGGTAGGGCGCGGGCACGGCAAACTGCTCCTGTTCGGCGAGCACGCCGCGGTGTACGGCCATCCGGCCGTGGGTATCCGGCTCGATGACTACCTGGAGGTCGAGATCCAGGAGCAGTCGGAGGCCGGGTGGATTGTCTCCGAAGTCAGAGGGGATGAGCGGCGTCTGATCGTCACGGCGCTCTCGGCGGTTGCCGGGATGGTTCGGGATGCGCCGACCTCGGGACGGGTCACGATCAGGGGGACGCTCCCCCTGGGCGTCGGGTTCGGGTCGTCGGCCGCCTTCTGTACCGCGCTCCTGCGCGCCTGCGGTCTCGCCTCTGACGGCGACACGGGAACTCGCGAGTTCTGGCGCAGGGCGCACGAGCTCGAGCATGTCTTCCACGGCACCCCGTCGGGCATCGATACCGGCCTTTCGGTCTATCCGGGGGCGAGTATGGTGGAACCCCGTCCAGCGGGTCTGCCGCATCGCACGGAGATCGAGCTACCCCACGCGGTCCTGCTCGCAGGAGCAATACCGCGAACCAGGTCGACAGCCGCTCTCGTCGCGGCGATCCGAGAGCGGCGTTCTCACGACGCGCCCGGAGTCGAGGCGGCGATGGCCAGACTAGGTGAGTACGCGCGCAAGGCATCATCACCGGCCCTCTGCCCAAGCGCCGCCGAGCTCGGGCGCACCGCGGACGATGCGCACGAACTACTCGCGCAGCTCGGTCTGAGCACCCCTGCGCTCGACGGACTGCTCGCCACGCTGCGGCGAGCAGGAGCGCGCGGCGCGAAACTCAGCGGCGCCGGTGGCGGAGGGGCGTTCTACGGTGTTTTCGAGACGGCCGAGGAAGCCGAAGAGGCAGCGAGCGCGGTACGACGCGAACACGCGCAGGCAGGAATCAGCTACCTGCGCGCGTTCACGCTGAAGATCACCCGAAGATGAACTTGTCGCGACTCCCGAGGTTGTCGAACGCTTCAACGAGACGCGCGGCCATGCCTCTCTCGCCAAGATGAAGCCAGGCGCGCGGGTCGATCTGCTTCTTGTTCGGTTTGTCCGGGCCTTCGGGATTGCCGATCTGCGAGTGCAGATACGCGTCGTTCTTGTCCATGTACTCTTTGATCGGACGGGTGAAGGCCCACTGGGTATCCGTGTCGATGTTCATCTTCACGACACCGTAGGAGACCGCCTCCTTGATTTCGGCTTCGGTTGACCCGGACCCGCCGTGGAAGACCAGATTCAACGGCTTCTCCTGGGTCCCGCGCTCGCTGCGGATCTTCTCCTGGGAGTGCTTCAGAATATCCGGCCTCAGCTTCACATTGCCCGGCTTGTACACTCCGTGCGTGTTTCCGAAAGCCGCCGCGACCGTGAAGCGACCGACTCCGTTCAGGCTGTCGTATGCCTGCAGCACCTGTTCCGGCTGCGTATAGAGACGCGAGCTGTCGATCGCCGTATTGTCGACGCCGTCCTCTTCGCCTCCGGTCACTCCGAGCTCGATCTCGAGCAGCATGTCGAGCTTCGCCATCCGCTCCAGATACTCTCGCGAGATCCGCAGGTTCTCCTCGAGCGTCTCCTCCGAGAGGTCGAGCATGTGCGAGCTGAACAGCGGCCGGCCGTTCGCCTTGTAGTACTGCTCGCCATGGTCGAGCATGCCGTCGACCCATTTGATGACCTTCAGCGCACAGTGGTCGGTGTGCAGGATCACCGGGACGCCGTAGTGTTCGCTGAGCACCCTGATGTGGTGGGCTCCGGCGACCGACCCTGCGACGGACGCACGCTGATCGGTATTGTCGAGAAACTTCCCGGCGTTGAACTGTCCGCCGCCGCTGGAGAACTGGATGATGATCGGGGCGTTGGCGTCGCGCGCGGATTGCATCGAAGCGGCGATCGAGTTGCTGCCGACGACGTTCACCGCAGGAAGCGCACAGGGAACTGACTTGCAGTACTCGAAGACTTCCTGCAGCTGATTGCCTGTGACGATTCCCGGCTTGACCTTTAGCTTACCCATACAATCCTC
>SLST01000348.1 GCA_007130265.1 Spirochaetales bacterium | reverse complement strand
CTCCGGGCGCGGGTCGCGGTATCCAACGAACGACAACAGCACGGGCATCTCGGTGTTCATGGTGCCTTCCTGGTGATCGGTCATCACTGATATGGGTTGCTGCAAACGGCGTGCCAGCACGCCTGGCAGCCTGCGGTGCCGTCTCATGCCTCCGGGCGACGCTCTGTGTAACTCGGGTTTCGCGGGAGAGGAACCGCAGTGCCGTCGGAAGCGCAGCGCAGGGCTGCCTCGTCTTTAGTGTAGCATGGTTCGGGGCCTCCACGTCCCGTCTCTCATCTCGGTGCCGAATAGGCGTCGGCCCAAAGCCCTGCGTTCGGATTTCAGCTCCAGCCAACCGGTACCATCACCGGCGTCTCAGCGACACCAGAACGTCCGGCCGGACCAGCACGAGCTCCGGACCGAGGCGCCGTTGTTGAGCACCCAGGCCTCCATAAAAGCGGGACGCTGAGTTCCTGCGGCGGCTCGAATCTCATCAACCATATTCCGCACGAGGTCTTCGCGAGGCAGTCGCTCAGTGGGACGAGTCGCGGACCGGAACGCGACGATGTGATTCGGCGCCATCCGGGCGCCGACGGTTCTTCGGAGTTCGATAGATCGCATCCACGTGAACGCTCTGCGGATAGCGTCCATGGCGCTCACGCCAGCACTCGATGACCGGTTTGAGGTCTGCACTCTCGTTATAGGCATCCCGACCCAACCGTTCCAGGAATGCAAATCGACCCACCTTCGAGACCGGGATCTTCGCGCCAAACTCCGCCGGTGCACCCGCCTTGCCCCTGACAAACGAGCGAACGTGGGGCTGGCACACGCGCACGATTCGTCCCGTACCGGCGAGCGATGAGAAGGAAACTACGAAGCGACAAGGGCCGCGAGACACGAGACGACAGGTACTGGTGGAACCGCGTCATGAAGACGATCAGCGCAACGGCAAATGGAAACAACACCACCTGCGTGGACATGAGAAGGCGAGTGGAGAGTTCGTGTTGATCCGCATCGGAAGCAACTTGGCGAGGATAATCAAGTACAAGTCCAAAGAGCTGCCGGGTAGTGCAACTGGCGTACCTCAAGTCTCTTGTCCTTGGTGTCGCCGGGGCCTTTCTCGTCACGCGACACCTTCGCCTTCGCGCTACTTACGTCGTCGTAGAGATCACCGAGTTCATCGCGCTCGAGCCAACGCTCAAGTGTGTGAAGCCTGAAACCGCATGTGGCAAGCTTCTCCTTCGCGCGCTCCACATCGAGCGCATCGGCGCTCTGCAGACCCGATGGAACGGTGAACGAGCGCACGCACGTCTCAAACTTCCCGCCGTAACGACCCGTGTTGGTGCTGTGTCTGCATCATGAGTGGAACCTCCCAAGTGCGATCCGCCGCTGCGCCGGGCGAAGCTGAGCAGCACGGTCCGCTCGCATAGCATCCCGATTGCCTCCCGCATGCGTACCCGAATCACGCATCATGGGCCTTCGCCAAACCGAGCGCTGCCGGACGCTTCAGCTCACGGTACGAACCGTGACCAAGGTACCCATCGTGCTGCAGCA
Source organism: Spirochaetales bacterium (assembly GCA_007130265.1). Taxonomy (GTDB): domain Bacteria; phylum Spirochaetota; class Spirochaetia; order DSM-27196; family SLST01; genus SLST01. The sequence continues at coordinate 1,490 of SLST01000348.1, read as the reverse complement.
TCCCGATCAGACTGTCGGTCGGCGGGCCCTGCTCCTCCGCGATCGTCCGCATGAAGTTGAGCGTCGGCGCTCCGTTGGCAGCGAGGTCCTGGTACACGCTCGCAGTAATCAGTATCTCCCGCGCGAACGAATCCGCCTCGTTCTCCAGGTTTCCACTGCCGTCATCGACATCGAGCACATCCTGATCCCTGTGGAGTAGCAGACGCGCCGACTCGTGGACGAACGAGAACCAGAGGTGGTCGGCTGTCTTGTGTGGGTCTCGGAGCATGTCTATGCCGGACATCGTCATCGCCACGGGTGACTCCCTGAATATGCTCGCGTAGATTTCCTGTGCAGGCCAGTGGTGTTGACCGAAGACGTGTTCGACGATATCATTCTGATATCATCAAGGAGCCGACCGTATGCCATCCCTGATCCTTCGCGACCTGCCCGAAGAAGTCCACAAGCGTCTGCGCGACCGCGCGCAGCGCCATCACCGGTCCATGACCAAGGAAGCCGTGAGCATCCTTGAGCGCGAGCTCGTTGCCTCAGACCCCGTAAAACTCCCTCCCGTCGTCGCGACCTCACGGCCAATCCCCAGTAACCTGATCGACGAGGCAATCGAGGAAGGGCGCGAGTGATCGTCGCGGACGCGAACGTCATCCTGTATTCGCTGACGCGCTGCGAACACACCTCAACCGCACGAGAAGCGCTTGAGGGCGCGGACGGTGTCGCGGTTCCTCCGCTCTGGCGCCTCGAAGTGGCGAACGCCCTTGCGGTCATTGTGCGGCGTGGCCTCCTGACACCGGAGCAGGCGACGGAGGCGTTCGCCGGCGCGATCAGCACCTTCACAAACCGTGAGCATGAAGTAGTCCACGACGCCGCGCTACGGATAGCTCTGGAATCGGGCCTGAGCGCGTACGACGCCGAGTACGTCGCGCTCGCACGCGAGCTCGGCTGCACGCTCGTCACCAACGACGAGCGGATTCTCCGCGAAGCACCGGACGTTGCTCGCCCGCTTGTTGACCCCTCGAGCACAGCCACGACCTGACCCTCGCGAAAGAGGTCCGCTGCCCGGACCCCTGCGGTGCGAATGCGAAAATCAGCCACTGGAAACATCCCTCAGCAGGAAATCCACCGGCCGCTTCAACTCACGGTACGAACCATGCTCCACATACCCGTCGTGCTGCAGCATTCCGATCAGACTGTCGACGACCGACTCGAGCTCCAGGTTGACGAACGAGAAGCTCACCGCCGGGTCCCGGCCCGCGGTGATCTCCTCGACGCTTCGCGCGCGCTCGAGATACTCGCCGCCGGTGCAGAAGAGCACCACGCGGGCAAAGCTCCTCGCGCCGAGCAGCGAGAGGACCGGACCGTCATCTTCAGACCCCTCCGGGCGCGGGTCGCGGTATCCAACGAACGACAACAGCACGGGCATCTCGGTGTTCATGGTGCCTTCCTGGTGATCGGTCATCACTGATATGGGTTGCTGCAAACGGCGTGCCAGCACG
>SLST01000339.1 GCA_007130265.1 Spirochaetales bacterium | reverse complement strand
GAGCAGCGCGATGGAGGCGACGAAAATGGCGGTCGAGAAGTCGTTCTGGAGATAGATGAGTGCGGCGAAGAATCCCACGACGATGAGCGCGGGCACCACGCTGTTGACCGTATCGTCGAGCCGGTCCTGCTTCCGGTCGAAGATGTGGGCGAGGTAGAAGACGAGTACGACCTTCACCAGTTCCGACGGCTGGAAGCTCGACCCGAACAGCAGTATCCATCGGCGCCCGCCGAGATACTCCTCACCGAACCCGGGAACGAACGTCATTGCCATCAGACCGATCGCAGCGACGATCATCAGCGGGACGGTCGCACGGAGCGCGTCGAGCGGCACGTGATAGGCAAGCATCGCGACCGCAATCCCGAGCACAACCCAGAGCGCCTGCCGCCGTACGAGTCGGAACGGATCACCGTAGAGTTGCTCTGCCCAGTTGTAGGAGGCGGAGAAAAGCGCCGAAAGGCCAAGCCCGATGAGGAGAAAGAGTACGACCATCAGGACCGCGTCTTTTCTGCGTGGTGCGCGTTCGACGTCAAACCGCTCGCTCACGGCGTCGCCTCCGACTTGAGCACCACCGGTGTCAGGCGCTCTAACGCGAGCGCGCGCGAACCTTTCAGAAGGATGATATCGCCCACCTGCAGCTGGCCGGCCGCCGACACGAGATCCTGCCACTGATCGTAGCCGAAGACGCGTGTCTCGCCGGCAATGCCGCGCTCCTCGACACCGGCAAACTCGTCACCGACGAGCCAGACGACGTCGAGTTCAAGCTCGCGGGTGTACCGCACGAGCTCCCGGTGAGCCTCTTCGGAATGATCGCCAAGCTCCTTCATCGCACCGAGAACCGCAACGCGCCGGCCTCGCACCGGACTCGAGGCCAGTAAGTCGAGAGCAGGTCGCATGGATTCGGGATTGGCGTTGTAGCAATCCCTGATGAGGGTCACTTCACCCCGAAAGATCTCCAGTCGCCCAAAGACCGGCGTGAGCTGCTCGAGTCCGTCCCGTATGCACTCAAACGGCGCGCCGAGTCGACGGACGATGGTCATTGCCGCGATCGCGTTCGTGACCATCGGTCCGCCCGGAAGCTTGAGATCGATCGTTCCCTCGGCGCAGTGCAACCGTGACCCGTCGATGCCGCGCGATTCAACCCGTGATATGCCCGCGGTCTGCATGTCGTAGCGAACCACATGTCCGTTGACATCGCGGGCGAGCACGTCCGCGTACCGATCGCCGGCAGGGACAACAGCGGTCTGTTCACCCGTGAACCGCGAGAAGACAGCCCGTTTCTCGCGCGCCACGTCGTCTTCGGATCCGACCATCCCGACGTGGGCGCGCCCAACATTGGTCACGAGCCCGATGTCGGGCTCAACAAGACCCGCGAGCAAGCCGATCTCGCCCGGTCGGTTCATGCCCATCTCAAAGACGCCGTAGCGATGATGCGAGCGAATGCGCAGCAACTCGATCGGAAGGCCGATGTCCGAGTTGTAGTTGCCGCGGCTGGAGACCGTAGGAGCGACGAGGCTCAGGATCGCGGCGATCATCTCCTTCGTCGTCGTCTTCCCGTTGCTCCCGGTGATGCCTATGCGTGTCAGCTCGGAAAACCCGCGCCTCCAACGCAGCGACAGCGACTGCAGCGCCGCGAGTGTGTCGTCGACCGGGAAGAGGCGGACGCTCCCGTAGACTTTGGGCCTTAGCACAGCAAGCCGATCGGCGGCCACTAGGGCACACACCGCTCCGCTCTGGACCGCGTGGTCGACAAACTCATGGCCATCGGTGCGCTCGCCCGGCAGAGCCACGAAGAGATCACCGGGTCGCACGAGTCGTGAGTCCACGCAGGCGCCGGTGACCTCCCGCGCAAGCGGCGCTCCGATCACGGCAACCCGGTCGACAAGATGGCCGTCCGCCGCGAGCCAGCCGCCAATCGTATCGATGGGAACCCCGCTCACTCGACACTCCTTCGCGACGCGGCCTCGAGCCGCAGCACCGCATCCGGACGAATCCGCTCGAGTCCGAGCTCCTGATCCGCGAGATCGCTGATCCGTCGAGGGCTGGTCAACACCGAGATGGCGAGAATCACCCGCTTGTTCTCCTCGATGAGCGAAAGCTGTTCCCGCTCGAGCTGGGCGATTCGGCGCTCGAGCCGTCCATGCCGGAAGGCCTGGTAGACGTTGGCGAAGAGCAGCACCGGAACGAGAAGTATAAGCAGCGCAGTCATCGGTCTTCTCATGCCCCCTCCGCCCTTCGCTCGATGACCCGGAGCTTGGCGCTCCTCGCCGCGGGGTTGTCGCGGACCTCGGCCTCGCCGGGAACCACGGGCTTTCGGGTCAGCACCTCGTAGCCTCCCTCGCTCGCGGCGTCACGAAACCGGTGTTTGACGATGCGATCCTCGAGCGAGTGGAACGAGATGATGCCCAGACGCCCCGCGGCGCTGAGCCGCTCGAGCACTAGCGGGATCACGCGCTCGACGCGCTCGAGCTCACCGTTGACCGCGATTCGCAGGGCCTGAAACGTCCGAGTCGCCGGATGAATCCGACCGTGGCGGTAGTTCGGGGGAACCGCCCGCCAGATGATGTCGGCGAGCTCCTTCGTCGTCGTCACCGCTCCATCGGCGCGGGCGTCAACGATGCGCGAGGCTATACGACGACTCAACCGCTCCTCTCCGTAGCGGAAGATCAGATCCGCCAAGTCGTCTCCGGCGAGCGTATTCACAAGATCGGCCGCAGACCTCCCGTACGCCGGGTCGAGACGCATATCGAGCGGCTCGTCGGAGCGGAAGGAGAAGCCTCGCCCGGAGAGCGAGAAGTGGTACATGGAGATACCGAGATCGAGCAGCACCCTGTCCGGGCGGATGGCGGTCTCGTGGAAGAACTCATCAAACCAGGCATTCACGATTTCCACCCGATCTCCAAACGCGGCCAGACGAGCAGCCCCCCGGGCCGCCATCGTCGGGTCCGCGTCGACTCCCACGACGCTGAGCGAAGGATACCGCTGCAGGAAGCACACCGAATGCCCGCCCTCTCCTAGAGTCGCATCAACGAGTACTGATTCGG
>SLST01000248.1 GCA_007130265.1 Spirochaetales bacterium | reverse complement strand
TTGCCATACCATCGCAGCGTATCCGCCTCGACGGATTGAAGTCGACGACAGGTTCGGGCGTCTTCATTCCTCAGAAACCGGCTACTGGATTAACTGGTTCAACCTCTACCCGATTGCTGAGACTCACATTTCGGCCGTCATCCAAGAGCCCGAGCTGTTTGGTTTGACCGAGTACGAAGTCAGAGAGTCCTACAAGAATCACGACGAACAGATAGGAGTAGAGGGTAAGGCGAGAGAAGACCTAATCCGGCGAGCTGCACAGAACGGCTGGATCAGGGTCAGGCATTACAAGCGTCCGCGTGATTACTGGTCCATACAATGCTCGAACGTGAACGACGAAATCAGAGACATCCTCCGGTTCGTGGAGTTTGCTGTGATCTCGAGCAAAATGCAGCCCGACGATGAGATCCGATTATTGGGTTATGACGATGGAACCGCCCGCACCTATTCCTTTCAAGGTGGCGGAGCAAACACGCTATTGGCCGAGTTCAAAGACGAAACATGAGATGCGAGACTTCTATGCATCGAGCACGGCCTGAAGATCGTCAGGTATTCAGGATCGCTGTTCTCAGACAACGCCAAGATGGAGATCTTCCGCCGCACCGGAGGCATCGCCCGCGCCATAGACTCGCTCTGTTGCCGAGCGACTCTCGGCGGCGCGATCGAACAGAAACAGGTCATTGATACCGCCGACATTCCTGAAGAAGCCGGGTGATCCTGCCCAGCCTTTTTCCAGCCTTCGCCTACCGAACTTCCTGTCGTTATCCGGCGGAAGTGCCGCCTGGCGGAATGAGAAACCAACCGTGGCAGAGCGCGGAAGAACTAGCTGGCGCGGAACAACACCTGCCGCCTTGATCTCCTACATCGTATCGATGATCGACAACGCTATGTCATACTCAGCCGTGCCGCCCCCACCAATTTCATGGCCGTCCTGACTGCCGACGTACCCGCACGCCGCTTCGGCCGAGGCGCACAGCGTGTAGAGTCCTGCCTCGAGTTCGAGAGCCTCGTCGAACTCGATGGGAGGACCATATCCATACATGGGATGTGTCTCTGCAGCGAACACGGGAGTCACACCCCGGAACAAGACGGCAGCTACGGACGGGCCCACATTGGTGCCACCCGTGTCAAACCAGCTGCTGATCCGACCAGACAACGAGACAGAAGCCTGCTGGGTGAGATGGAACTGCACGCAGAACACTGCCCTGTCACAACGAGAAGAGACGACACGGAAGTCTTTGGACTATGCTCATGCACCCAGTAGAGACTCAACGATCGCCGCCCGCCGGAGTAATCCTTACTCATCCTGCGGCAAGTGTTCACTGAAAGCCCGCTGGCACACTCTTTGCAAATCCTCTGGAGAGCGCCCGTAAGGAAGCCTCAACGAACCCAGGCGAAGCCTGGGAAGGAGTTATGTATGGGAAGGAAGAACCTTGGTAGGATCGTGCTTGCGATCGCGGTCGTCCTCCTGATCGCCGCTCCCGTGTCTCTCGAGGCGCAGCGGCGGTCGCGCGTCGGCGTCGGCGCATGGTTGTCGAAATGAGGAACGACCTGAGAGTTGTGCTGATTTCGGTCGCCGTTGCGGTCGGCGTGCTCGCGACTGTCGCGCTCGTCGGCCTGCTCGTCTGGTGGGGATCGCCCATGCGGGAGTTCGGGTTCAGGATGACCGGTCACGGGCCAATGAGCACCGGCATGATGCGACAGATGCACGCGATTGGCGATGTCCAGAGCGAGTACGAGTATATGTCACGCATGATCCCTCACCACGAGGAGGCTGTAGAGACCGCGACGATTCTGAGGGACCGGACCGACCGGCAGCACCTGCGCGGGTTCGCGCAGGAAGTCATCGAGGTGCAGACCCGCGAGATCGAACAGATGGAGCAGTGGATCTCACAATCCTACCCCGATCGCCCGCCTCGTGCAGAGTACGATCCCATGATGCGTGATCTCGATCGCCTCAGCGGAGACGCGCTCGACCGTGCCTTCCTCGAAGACATGATTCCCCACCACATGGCGGCGGTCATGATGTCGCAGCAGCTTCTCGCGCGCAATCTCGCGCGGCACGACGAGGTCGCAGACCTCGCTTCCTCGATCCGCGAGTCGCAGATGCGCGAGATCAGACAGATGAGTATCTGGCTGCGGGATATCTGATGCGGGTCGAACAGGTGCGCCGCCTCGTGGTTCCGCTCCTGCGACCCTGGCTGATCGTCGCGCCCACGACATCGTCGACGCCGGGCTTTCGTGGTTCGGCTGATGCGTCAGATGGGCCTCAGAGGGGCTGTGAGGGGCACGAGAAGCCCCATGCTGCCGGTGGGCTCTGATGATTGTCGTCCAATGAACTACCTTCAAGACGTGGAGCTTGAGTGGGACTCGGAGAAGAGTGATCGATGCTCTGCGGAACGGGGGTTCGATTTTTGCGTACGCAATACGAGCCTTTGCCGACTCCAACAGACACGTTTCTGTGGACGATCGGTGGGAGTACCGTGAAGCTCGATTCATCCTGCGAGGACAGGTTGACGGCAGATTGCTTGTCGTCGTCTTCACCCGTCGCGGATCACGAACTCGGATCATCTGCGCGCGAAAAACCAACTCAAGGGAGGTAACAGATCATGAAAGACGTCCGCGTAACCGTTGATCAGAGTGATTCCGCGTCGTTTCCGGGAGGCCGCGTTGATGCAGATCGTGTTGAAGCAACGACAGATCCTGAGATTCAGGTTCAGATTGATCGGGACAACGAAGCAGCGATGGCAGATATGGGGAAGTACATTCGTGCAGTCAGATCACGAATCGGGATGACGCAACGAGAATTCTCTGAAAGGATCGGAATATCCGTCGACACGCTTCGGAACTGGGAGCAGGGGCGACGGCATCCGACCGGGACGGCGCGCGCTCTCTTACGCATAATCGACAAGGCGCCGGAAGTCGCCGTAGCCGCGCCGCAGCGGTGATCGGAATACTTGGGCGCCAATCCGGACAGAGATTACCCCGGGCGCGAATCGAACGCGCGACCTACTGCTTAGGAGGCAGTTGCTCTATCCCCTGAGCTACCGG
>SLST01000320.1 GCA_007130265.1 Spirochaetales bacterium | reverse complement strand
GAGTCGCACCAGGAGATCCTCCGACGACGGCCCTCCGGTCCCGTACTCGAGCTGCCGCGGCGTGTAGGCTTCGACGACGATCGCCCCACCGGGACGCAGGCCGTCGACCGCGCGCCGGTAGACGTCGCGCCGCAGCGCCGGCGGCAAATGACAGAAGACCGAGACGATGAGATCCCAGCGTTCGCGCCCGAAGGCGTAGTCGCGCAGGTCCGCAACGACGGTCGTGAGCTGGACGTTGCGCTCGAGCGCGAGCCGCGTGGCCTTCTGCATCCCGACCGCCGAGGCGTCCATCGCGGTGACGCGGAACCCCAGTCCGGCGAGATAGACGGAGTTCCGTCCTTCGCCGTCGGCGATGCAGAGCGCGCGGCCGCACTCGAGGCGAGGCGCGACGATCGCGAGAAAGTCGTTGGGCTCGGTCCCGAACACGTACTCTTCGCCCGAGTAGCGCTCGTCCCAGCGGTTCAAGGCCGGTTGTTCCTGGTTCGGATCAGGCATGCGGTAAAGGTACGAAAATGGTGCCGAAATTGTTGACCCTGCCTACGGGCGGTAGAGCCGCTCGGCCAGGCGCCCTACGATCCCCCAGGGAAGATGCCGCCCGGAGAAGGCGACTACCCGGTTCGGGAACCCGCCGACGCACTCGCGTCGCTCGGCCTTCCATGCGCGAATTGCGCGGCGCGCCACCCGATCCGGGTCCGCGAGAAAGGCAGAGCCCGAGAACTTGCGGTCGAGCCCGGATGCCTCGACGAGCTCGGTCGCGATCCCCCCGGGGGCGAACGTCGTCAGAACGAGCTTCGCGGCCGACTCGCCGACCGAGCTGCGCCGGCGGGCCGCGCGCGATTCCGCGACGAGCGAGGCGTTGAAGGCGCGTAACGCGTGCTTGCTCGCGGTGTAGACCGCCTGGTAGGGGACGGGGAGGTAGGCGACGACGCTCGTGATGGTGAGCACGGCCGCATCACTGCGCGACGCTGCGGTACCGCCTCCGAGCCACAGGACGAACCGTCGCGTCAGGTCGATCGTCGCGCTCACGTTGAGGTCGATCACCGAGCGCAGCTCTTCGCCGGTCATGTCGGCAACGGGTCCGTAGTACGTGATTCCCGCGCAGTTCACGAGCCCGAAGCGCCGCGGGTGAGACTCGCCGACTCCCGCCGCGATCTCCTTCGCCCGTTCGATGAGGCGAGCCGGACCGTCCGCCGACGCAAGGTTGACCTCGCACACCCAGGCGCTTCGACCGCCGCGGCAGATCTCCCCCGCGGTTGCCTCAAGGCGCTCGCGCCGGCGAGCGGCGAGTATGACGTCGGCCCCCTCACACGCAAGGCGCAGCGCGATCGCACGACCGAGCCCGCTCGAGGCCCCGGTCACGATGACGATGCGTCCGCGCAGATCCATCCTTCCTCCTACGCCTTGATGGGCCGGTCGTAGAGACGGTACGTCTTGTAGACACGCCCGCCGAGCCGATCCATCGCGGCGCGCATCGCATGGTTGTCCTCGAGGATCCAGCTGCACTCGCCGCGCTGGCGGCCGCGGGTTTCGGCGTACCGGAAGGTCCGGTGGTAGAAGAGCGCCTCTATGCCGAGTCCGCGGTACCCGGGACGTACGCCCATCGCGAGAACGCGGACCTGGCTGATCCTCCGCTGCCAGTAGAGGAGCTTCAGCAGCCCGAACGGCAGCAGACGTCCGTTCTTCACGTGGATGAGCGCCTGGTTGAAGTCCGGAAGCGAGAGCGAAAAGCCTGCCGGATCACCGTCGCTGAACGCGAACATCACGAGCTCGGGGTCCGCGACGGGCTTCAGCTCGCGGCCAAGGTGATCGAGCTCGGCGTCGGTCCACGGAACGAACCCCCAGTTCTTCTCCCACGCATCGTTGTAGATCATCTTGACGAGGTCGATTTCCTCATCGATGCGTTTCAGGTTGATGGGCCGGAGCTCGAGATTGTGCCGTTTCGTAAGCCGCTCCACGAACCGGTCGAGCCGGTCGATCCGCATACTCTCCTCGCCCAGCCAGTAGGCAAGCAGGTCCTTCGCCTTCGAGAACCCGGTGTCCCGCAGGAGCCCCGGGTAGTAGGCATGGTTATAGGGCATCATGACCATGGGCGGCAGGTCGAACGCGTCGACGAGGAGTCCGAGCGTATCGTTGGTGCTCGGGTTGGTCGGGCCGCGCATGACCGAGAGCCCCCTGTCGGCGAGCCACTCCTCGGCCTTCGCGAAGAGCGCGGCAGCCACCTCCGGATCGTTGACCGATTCGAAGAAGCCGAAGAAGCCGACGTTCTCGCCCTGGAAGGCGACGTAGGACGGATCGTGGATGGCCGCGATTCGCCCGACGATGCTCCCACCCCGGCGTGCAAGGAAGCACTGTATCGCCGCATGGTCGTAGAATGGGTTCTTCCCGGGGCTGAGCAAGCCCTTCTGGTCCATGATGAGCGGGGGAACCCAGTTGGGATTACCGCGATAGAGCTTCCAGGGAAGCTTGATGAACTGCATGAGCTCGGGTCTGCCGGTGACCGGCGTCACGGTGATCGCCACAGCGCCTCCATGCGGCATTGTCGGGACTCTCGACCGCCGGTGTCAAGCTTACGCGGCGGGGGTTCCGGGATCGCCGGGCCGGCCAGAACCCGCGGGAGACGGCCCCATCCACCGAAGCAGCCAGAGACTCATGATGGTCACCGCGCCCAGTACGACGAAGCCGAGGCCAAACGCGCCGACGGATCCGGCCCACGACAGAGCGCGCGGCGCAACTCCCGCGCCAAAGAAGTTCGCCAGAGGAATCGCGAGCGCCACGGAAAGATTTCGAGCCGCGGGAGGGGCGACATCACTCAATGCGCTCAGGCCAAGCGGGAAGAATGCTCCGACGAGGAGCGGCTGGAGGAAGACCGCAACGAGGAGAACTGGACCGGTCGTGATTCCGAGCGCGATCGTCACCAGTCCGGTCGTTCCGAGCACCACGACGACCACCCGGTTGAAGCCGTACCGGTCGGCGAGGGTTCCGGCGAGCAGGATCGAGGCGAAGCCGGTCACTCTCGACAGGCCGACGAGGGTGTTTACGAGCTCCTCACGCAGCCCGTGATCG
>SLST01000362.1 GCA_007130265.1 Spirochaetales bacterium | reverse complement strand
CGGCGCGTAACATCTACAGCGTGATGCGGCACGGGGAGGCGCTCAACAATACCGAGCGTGTGCTTAGTTCAGACCCGACACACTCACACCACCTGACCGAAAAAGGCAAGGAACAGGTACAGGCGCAGAAAACCGCTCTTCTTGAACGGAAGCCGGACATTATCATTACGTCTGACTTTGTTCGAACCAAAGACACCGCAGACCTGGTTGCTGAGCTATGCGGGATCCCTGTCTCTGATGTTCTGGAAGACAAACGACTCCGTGAGATGGACTTCGGTGACCTCAACGGCAGGCCGGTTGAGGAGTATCACGACCTTTTCGATCACTGGGAGGAGGGCTTCGAAAGATCTGTCCCCGGTGGGGAGAGTTTTACGGACATCAAGCGCCGCTTGGGCGATCTTGTGGAGGAGCTCGAGTCCCGGTATGCCGGCAAGCGCATTCTCTTGGTAACGCACGAGACGCCGTCCTGGCTTCTGTTCTCGGTCGCTGAATGCAGTGATAAGGATCGCTGCATAGCGGAGCGACAGGGAGTGGAGACGTTCATAGAGAATGCCGAGATACGGGATCTTGAGTTGAAGGTCGCACCGCACAATGAGGACTTCGAGCTCGATCTTCATAGACCGTACAGTGATGCCATAACCTTTCCCTGTTCCTGCGGCGGGGTTATGAGACGGGTTCCGGATGTGTTCGATTGCTGGTATGAGTCGGGGTCGGTACCGTTTGCTCAGATACATTATCCGTCCGAGAACAGGGGTGAGTTCGACAGAAAGAACAGCCCACATTTCCCGGCCGATGTTATTGCCGAGGGTCAGGATCAGACCCGCGGCTGGTTCTACACTCTCTTAGTGCTCTCGTCCGCTCTCTTTGGTACAGGGGCTTACAAGCGCGTGGTGGTAAACGGAACCGTTCTTGCCGAGGACGGCAAGAAGATGAGCAAGCGCCTCAAGAACTATCCCGACCCGATGAATGTTGTCAGTAGATACGGCGCCGACGCTTTACGGTACACACTTCTGGCGTCTCCGGTGGTGCGTGCCGAAGATCTGTCTCTTTCGGAAAAACAGATCGACGAGGCCTCCAAGAAGGTGTTCAGGCGCCTGTTCAACGTCCTGTCGTTTTATGAGACATATACATCAGGCCAGACACCTTCTTCCGACTCAGAGTACGTTCTGGATCGGTGGATCAGAGCTCGCCTGAGCGCGTGTTTGCAAAAGGTAACCTCGGCACTTGATCTCTATGAGCTCGATAGAGCCGTCCGTCCGTTGGGGGACTTTGTAGACGATCTGTCCGTGTGGTACCTTCGGCGTTCCCGTGAGCGCATTAAAGGTGGCGGAGAAGACGGAGATCGGGCGATCTCCACACTTCGGTATGTACTTAAGGAGTTTTCTCTTGTGATGGCACCCTTCGTTCCGTTCAGCGCCGAGTCGGTCTTTCAGAGCGTGCGTGAGGACGGTGACGCGAAAAGCGTACATCTCTTAAGCTGGCCAAGCACCGGTGCGGTAGACGAGGGTGTTCTGAAGGAGATGAACGGAGTGCGCGAGATCATATCTGCGGCACTTGAGATCCGATCGCGGGAAGGGATACGGGTTCGGCAGCCGCTTGCGACAGTGCGCGTTAAGGAGACGGTTCCTGAAGCGTACATCGACATCATCAAAGACGAGATCAACGTAAAGGAGGTTGTGGTCGATGCGTCTATCGAGGGTGAGGTAGAGCTTGATACCGAGCTTACCGATGAGCTCAGGAAGGAGGGGGCGGTTCGTGAGCTTATCCGAGCCATACAGGATCGGCGCAAGCTAATGGGAAAGGACCCTCACGACAGGGTGACCGTTTTGGTGTCCACCAATGAAGCGGGACAGGCGTTGGTCAAAGAGAATGAAGAGATGATCGCCTCGGCTGCCGGTCTTTCGGAGGTTCTGTTCCGGCAAGTCTGGCGAAAGTAGGTAGCATATCCATTATAGTCGTGATCTCGTCCGATACACTGCCAGCAGGGATCTTTCCCGGCCACCATGCTATTGCAGGTGTACGTATGCCACCTTCCCACGTCATTCTCTTTCCTCCTCTTAATGGTTCGTTGCTGCTTTCACGACCAATATCCCCCCCGTTATCGGAAGCCCATATAACCAGGGTGTTTTTATCCAGCCCAAGTTCCCTTAAGGTTTCAAAAATCTGACCGGCAGCCCAGTCCAGCTCTTCTATCTGAGCCTGGAGGACTGTTTTGGCACTGTCCATAAATTGCTTGCGTGCCCTGCTGGGAAAATGAGGGAAGACATGAGGAATGTACGCAAAAAAGGTAGTGTCTTTATTTTTTGTAATAAAATCAATTGCTGCCTCAACCTCCAGGCGGCAAAGTTCAGCCTGGTCATACATTGTCTTCACCTCCCCTGCAATTTCATTATTATGCATCAATGGCAGCCTGGGATGGTCGACATTCGCATGCAGGGGCCAGTGATTATTTGAATACGGTATTCCGAAATATTCGTCGAAACCATGATTATTTGGCATAAAATCAGGCTGGTCACCCAAATGCCACTTGCCGAAACATCCTGTAACATAACCCGCATTTTTAAGTATTTCAGCCACAGTTATTTCGTCCGGGTTCAGCCCGTGTGAGTCACCGGGGCGCAGCACCCAGGCATATGATCCGGTAGAAAGACCTACCCTGTGAGCATACGACCCTGTCATCAGCTTTGCACGTGCAGGGGAAGAAACAGGAGCAGCATAATGCGAGGTAAGCTTCATGCCTTCGGCAGCCATACGATTCAAATTAGGTGTCCTGTTGTTGGTTTTTGAACCAAAAGGTTCTATGTCAGCATAACCTGCATCATCAGCAAGGATATAGATGATATTGGGTTGCTGAAGTTCTGATTTCTGCTGGCTGCATGATACAATTCCTGCTCCCAGGAATAAGAAAGTCATCGATTTTGAAACCATTTTAAATATATTAAACTGGGTTATACAATATAATATGAGATATTAATAACACTTTTCTTCTACCACCCTTAAAATTTTATCGAACCTGCGGTATGAATCCCTGTATGGAAGCAATCCGAACATACCAGGACCCCAAT
>SLST01000596.1 GCA_007130265.1 Spirochaetales bacterium | reverse complement strand
GTTGACCTTCCCCGGGTCATCCTCGTCATCCACATCGTCCCTCGGATCGAGTGTGATTCGGGAGAGGAACTCGAAGGGTGAGGGCGACAGATTGTCGGGATCCGACTCGTAGTTCTCCAGAAACTCGACGAAGAGCCCGATGTTCCGCAGCTTCCACTTCGCGACCTTTTCGTTGTTCGGGTGCTCGGCGAGCAGATGCGCCCAGTAGTCGATCTCGTCGACGAGCCCGCGCACCGCGTCGCTCATCCTGCGCGGGACGAAGAGCCGCTTTCGGTAGCCCTCGACGAGCTCGACGAATGCGGCCAGATCTGCGACTGCGCGCTTGCCGAGCGGTGAGTCGACCGCATGCACGTGCGCGGTGATCGCGGAGAAGAGACTCCCCCCTCGGGACCCGGTGGTCGCGATCAACTCTTCGAGCGTCCTGCGGCCGATTCCGCGGCGGGGGGTGTTCAGGACCCGCATCAGGCTGACGTCATCGTCCGGGTTGGCGAGCAGCCGGATATAGCTCGCGATATCCTTGATCTCCTTGCGCTGGAAGAAGCTCTGCCCCCCGGACACCCGGTACGGAATATTCTCGCTCAGGAATGCGACCTCGAGGTTGCGGGTCAGGCTGTTAGTACGCACGAGCACCCCAACGTCGCCATAACGCAGACGTTCGCGCATCGCGAGGGTCTTGATCATCTCCGCGATGAAGATGCCCTCGCTCGTCTCATCCTCCGGAAACGAAAGCTCGATCGGACGGCCGCTCTTCACGCCGGTCCACAGCGCCTTCACCTTGCGGTTCTGGTTGTTGCGAATGACCCCGTTCGCGGCCGCCAGGATCGTATCCGTGGACCGGTAGTTCTGCTCGAGCTTGACCTCCCGAAAACCGGGAAAATCGCGCTCGAAGAGCAGGAAATTGTCGTAGTTTGCCCCACGCCAGGAGTAGATCGACTGGTCGTCGTCCCCGACAACCGCGACGTTGCCGCTTCCCTGCGCGAGCAGCTTCATGAAGCGGTACTGATCCGCGGAAGTATCCTGGAACTCATCGACCATGATGTACCGGAAGCGATCGTGGTACTCGGCGAGGACGTCGGCGTGCTCGGTGAGGAGCCGGACCGGCAGCAGAATCAGGTCGTCGAAGTCGACCGCGTTGTAGAGCTTCAGGTGCTCCCGGTAGTCTTCGTAGAGTTCACGGTAGGCCGCCGGCAGGTCGTCCCACAGCGCACATCCGGTCTTCGCGGCCGAGAAGCGGGCGAGAACCTTCACCGCTTCGCCCGGTTCGAGCTCCATACGGATCTCTCGCGCAGACTCGCGCAGGAGGGCGATCTGGTCCTGCGTGTCGTAGATGCTGAAGTTGTCGCGGTAGCCGAGCAGGTGTGCGTGACGGCGCAGGATCGAAACCCCGAAGCTGTGGAAGGTGCTCACCGTGAGGTCACGAAGCTTCCGCCCGGCGAGCTCGCGAACCCGGGAGGCCATCTCCCGTGCGGCCTTGTTCGTGAAGGTGAGCGCGAGAACCGACTTCTGGGGAACTCCGGCTTCGAGGATCGCGGCGATCCGCATCGTGATCACCCGCGTTTTTCCGGATCCTGCTCCGGCGATGATCAGAAGCGGACCGTCGAGCGTCGTGACGGCCATCTCCTGCTGAGGATTGAGCCCGGTGGTGGTAAACGGCATCGGGCGTATGATACGAACGCAGCCCGGAAAGGCAAGGGAATGCGCCGAATTCAGACCGATCGCTCGATCGCCGCGAGGTAGATCGGACCGAGCCCGCGATCCCGGTCGGGCAGCACCATCCGTCCGTACTCGGTTGATACCCCCGGAGCGGATCCCGACGGGTACTCGCCCGGAAACAGGTCGCGAAACGCATTGAGTGCGTGCGCCGTCACGAGAGCCGCGTCGACCGGCTTCAGCGTCCCGTCACCGCGGGCGAGAAGCCTGCCGACGACCGCGTCGTTCTCGTACGGCGACAGCGCGCACGTCGCGTAGACGACACGTCCGCCGGGCCGCACCGCGTCCACGGCGGCGCAGGCGATCGCGTACGCCCCCTGCGCAAGCCGCTTCGGGCGCGACGTACTCCACTCGGCAAGCGCGCGAGGCGAGTTGAGCACGTGCTGCTCGCTCGAACAGGGAACGTCGGCAAGGACCCGCTCGTAGGACGACGGCTCGTGGAGCGCCCACCGCGCCGCGTCGTGTCCGGTGACGCGTACCTGCCGGCGCACCTCGGGACGGAGATGCTCTTCGAGTACCCGGTGCAGCCTCGCGCGACGAGCCGACGAGCGCTCGTTACAGACGAGTTCGCTCCCCTCGAAAGCCTCAACGCCGTCCCCCTCGCCGGGGAAGAGCGCGCAGGCGAGCACGAGACTCTTGCCGCCCGGCGCGGCGCACAGGTCGAGCACCCGCTCTCCCGGCCGTACGTCGAGCGCCGCGGCCGCGAGGACGCTCGCCGGATCGAGCAGGTACGGCCGGAGCAGCCCCTTTTCCAGCGCCGCGTGCCTCGAGCCCCCAAGGAGCGCGGCTCGTAGAGCCTCCCACCGCTCGCCGTAGAGATCGGCGTACCACTGCTCGAAGGCCGCCTCACCACTGTGGCGCTTCGCGCTACGCACGACCGCCTCCTGCGACATGGTCGAACAGCGCGTCGAACGCGCCGATCCGCTCCTCCCAGGAGAACGATCGTGCGTGCGCGACGAGATCGGCCGGCGGGCGTCGTGTCTCCGCAGGCCGACGCAGCAGATCACAGAGGCGGTCGGGCAGCTGTCCGTCCTCGTAGAGACACCCATGATGCCGAGCCGGGATGATCTCCGGGTACGAGAGCCGGTTCGGCAGGAGCGGCAGCGCGCCGTGAGCGATCGCCTCGACGACCGCGATGCCGAAATTCTCCTGGACCGCGGTGCTCACCACGATGTCCGCCGCCCGCAGCCACGCCTCATACTCGTCGCGGCTCTCCACGTATCCGTAGTGAACGAGATGCGACGAGAGCTCGGACCGCGCAGTCGCGAACTCATCGGGCTCCCGTCCCGGCGACTCGCCGAGCAGCGCGAGGCGAAACGCGCATCCGCGTTCCCGGGCAACGCGCAGCGCCATGAAAAATGCGGCGGGGTCCTTGTCGTATTCCCACCGATGGTTCCACAGGATGAGCGGCGGATCCCCATCCGCGTCGCGCGCCACCTCAGAGACGCGGATCCCCGGATGGCATACCGAGCTTCTGGCGGCTATCTCGTCGGTCACCCACACAGGCGAAAACTCGGGCACTCGCTTCAGGAACTCGGGCAGAGAAGCGAGATAGGCATTCCGGTGCGTCTCGGAGTTGAAGGCGACATGGTCGGCCGCGAGCATATTCGTGAGATCGGTGAAGGCGAAATGCAGATCGGCATCGCGCCCGGCGCGTCTGCCGTCGGGACTCGGATAGCCGAGCTGCGTCTCGTGCGCGTAGAGGAGAATCGGCGGGACCTGCCCGCCGGGACGCGCGGCCCCGGAACACGACGCCCCGAGCAGCGCGGCGAGGTCGGCGACGTTCATCAGTCCGGTACAGACGATGAGATCTGCGCTGCCGATCGCCTCCGACGCGGCGCCGGCCGACCGGCCGCCGACCGCCTGAATCTCGCGAGCGAAGTGAACCCCGGCTGCGCGCATGCGCCACCGCCAGAAGCGTGCCGGCATGGTCACGAGCTCGATGTCGTGACGGGAACGGCGAGCGATACCGTCTGCAACGTCGCGGTGGGACCCGCCGTAGAAGGACTCCAGATAGCGTATCTTCATTTGTTGACTGACCTCGGAACCGCAAGTACAGTTGCCTATGAGCCGGGAAATCCGCGCGGTGCTCTTTGACCTTGACGGCACGCTCCTCGATACTCTATCAGATATCGCAACCGCGATGAACACGGCGCTGGCCGCCCATGGGTTGCCGACGCATCCGGTCGACGCATATCGACGCATGGTCGGTTCGGGGGCCGAAGTGCTCGTCAGACGAGCGCTGAGCGAGTGCGGCGAGCATCGCGGCGAGCATCGCGGCGAAGCCGCTTCGGACGACCTCGTCGCCTCGGTGTTGCGCCTGATGAAGCGCGAATACGCGTCTCATCCGGTCTCGCAGACGTGCCCGTACCCGGGCATACTTCACGCCGTCGCCGAACTCGCGGAGCTCGCCATTCCGCTCGCGGTGCTCTCGAACAAGCCGGACGAGCTTGTCGAGCCGATCCTTGCCGAGTTCTTCGCTCGCGGCACGTTCTCGGTCGCCCGGGGCCACGTGACGGGCCTTCCGCGAAAGCCCGATCCGGCCGGCGCGCGCGCCATTGCCTCCGAGCTCGAGGTGCCGGCACGCCAGTGCCTCTACCTCGGCGACTCGGACGTCGACGTGCACACGGCCCTGAACGCCGGGATGGTTGCGATCGGGGCCGCCTGGGGGTTCCGCGGCAGCGCCGAGTTGATCGAGGCGGGCGCGCAGCGGGTCATCAATGACCCTGGAGAGCTCGCGCCGCTCGTCCGATCGTATATGGTCTACACAGGAGGAGCCGACATTGGCAGGACAGATTGACGCACAGGAACTCCGGCGGCGCGCTCGCGAATACGTGGAGTACGAGCGTGACGAACGTTTCCGCACCGAGGTGGAAGAACTGCTCGAGAGCGATGCCGACGAGGATTTGGCCGACCGCTTCTACGAACACCTCGAGTTCGGTACCGGAGGATTACGGGGTATCATCGGCGGCGGGTTCAACCGCATGAATCCGCTCGTGGTTGGACGCGCAACGGAGGGGCTCGCCCGCTACGTTGCGGCACACGGCGACCGCTCGGCCGAGGGCGAGCTGCGAGCCGTCGTGGCGTACGACTGCCGACGGTACTCGGCCACCTTCGCGCTGCAAACCGCGCTGGTCTTCGCCGCAAACGGCATACGGGCGTACCTCTTCCCGTCTCTGCGCCCCACGCCGGAGCTCTCGTTCGCGGTTCGTCGCCTCGACGCGAGCGTCGGAGTCGTCGTGACGGCAAGCCACAACCCGCCTGAATACAACGGGTACAAGGTCTACTGGAGCGACGGAGCGCAGGTAGTGGCGCCGCATGATACGGCCATCATCGACGAAGTCCGCGCCGTGAGCGGTGCACCGACGCAGATCGAGCGACAGGAGGCGCTGGAGAAGGGGATGCTCGTGTACCTCGACTCGGAGATGGACGACGAGTTTGCCGCCATGGTCAAACGACAGAGCGTGCGCCCGGATCTTCTGCGCGAGCGCGGTGCGGATCTCAAGATCGTCTACACACCGCTTCACGGAACCGGCGCGATGATGATCGAACGGGTGCTCGGGGAGCTCGGCATCCGGGTCGTCACCGTGCCCGAACAGCGCGAGCCCGACGGTGAGTTTCCCACCGTGAAATCGCCGAACCCCGAAGAGGCGAGCGCTCTCAAGTGTGCGCTCGAGCTCGGCGCACGCGAACGTGCGGATATCGTCATGGGCACCGACCCTGACGCCGATCGAATCGGTACGGCAGTCCCGGACGGCAGCGGCTTCGAGCTCCTGACGGGGAATCAGCTCGGAGCGCTGCTCGCCGACTACGTTCTCGGCGGTCGCCGTGAACGGGGAACGCTGCCCGAAAAGCCGGTTTTCGTGAAAACGATCGTGACCACGGAGCTCCAGCGCAAGGTCGCCGAGTTCCACGGCGCACGCGTGTACGACACCTTGACCGGGTTCAAGCACATCGCCACGGTCATGCGCCGGCTAGACGCACATCCTGAGGAGGGGACCTATGTGCTCGGCGGAGAGGAGAGCTACGGCTACCTGATCGGAACCGAAGTCCGGGACAAGGACGCCATCACCGCCGCGATGGTCACCGCCGAGCTCGCGCTCTACCAGCGCTCACGGGGACGAACGGTGCTCGAAAGGCTATACGAGCTGTACGAGCAGTTCGGCTACTACGAGGAGATACAAATATCGCGCTACTTCCGCGGTCAGACCGGATCCAGCACGATCACCAGGCTGATGAAGAGACTGAGAGAGGAACCACCCACGCAGATCGCCGGAGTGCCGGTGCGTTTCGTCAAGGACTATCAGGCCCACACGACGACAGACGTCCAGGCGAGCGAGGTGCGGCAGGACATCGATCTGCCGCGGTCGAACGTTCTGCAGTTCGTTCTCACGAACGAGACGGTGGTGAGCGCAAGACCCTCGGGAACCGAACCGAAGATCAAGTTCTACGCGTCGGTCTCGGCCGCGGCCGGCACGCCGCTCGAAGCGGCACGCAGCGAAGTACGTGGTGAGCTGGGCCGGATTCGCGAGTGGGTGGAACAGCAGTTCACGGCTATCGGCGCATCTTGAGCATCCGCGCGCGCTCGAAATGTTCGCGAACCGAGCCTTCGTCGAGCAGTCCCCGGTCGAGCTCATCCTGGAGCGATCGCAGAAAGCGTTCCTCCATATCGTAGAGCTCGTCTTCGAGTTTGCCCGACCAGATGCGCCGCACGATCTGCTCGGGCTGCTCGCGCTGCGAGAGCAGGCTGTCGGCTATGGAGTTGGAGAGGTACCAGCGCAGATCGTCGAGGGTGAGGTCGTACTCTTCCCGCAGGCGTTCAACGGACATACTGCATGCTGGATCAACCAGATGTCGTTGTCAATGGAGTGAGAGATGAGCCGAGATCCCGCAAGTCCCGTGGATTCAGTCACCTTCACCGCCTTCGACTTCGAGACCACCGGCCTCTACCCGGCCACCGACCGGATTGTCGAGTTCGGCGCGGTCAGGTTCACCGGCGCCACAGTCATCGAGTCGTTCGAGCGACTAGCGAATCCGGGTATTCCAATCACTCAAGACGCGGCGGTCGTCAGCGGAATCGCCGACGCCGACGTCGCGAAAGCCCCGCCGGTCGAGCTCGTGGTCCCGGAGTTCGTGAGCTTTCTTGGCGATACGGTCCTGCTCGCTCACAACGCACCGTTTGATCTCGGATTTCTCCGTGCCGCCCTCCAGGCGTTGGGGCATGGAGAGGTAGGGAACCCGGTGATCGATACGCAGGTGCTTGCCATGAAAGCCTTTCCGCGCCGAAAGAGCTACGGGCTCCAGAATCTCGCGACCGAGCTCGGATTGCCTGCGAATCGTGCCCACCGCGCGCTCGACGACGCGACGATGTGCATGCGCCTCTTCCTACGCTGCGTGGACGAGCTCAGCTTCATGGGAAACCTCGAGCTGCGAGAGGTGCTCACCGAAGCCCGGTAGCCCGCTACTTGTCAAGAATAGTCAGCATGTAGAGTTTCAGATACTCTTTGAGATCATCGCGGCGGCGGATCTGCGAGAACGCCTCATTCCGACAGAGGCGCTCAGCCCACTCATTCACCCTCTCCCTGGTCGGTGGGACCAGACGGAAGCTCACCTTCATCCGGCGCAGGAAATCCCGGGCAAGACTGTTGATGTCCTCGACGAGGTGCTCCTTCGCGACCGGATCGAGCAGGGGGTTCCATCGCTCGGCGAGCTCATCCAGGGTCTTCTCTGGAGTCGAGCCCGGGTGGACATACTCCCTCTGCAGATCCCGCACCACACCCTTGAATCGGGCAATCTGAGCACGGCGCGATGCTGAGGAGGAGAGAGCCGACGGGCGCTGGTCTTCGGGTGTCTCATGCACCGGCTCGCGGGGCCGAGAATCGCTACCCGAATCGTCGGGACGGTAACGCATGGTCGTCGCGGAGGTCGCCGCCGCGAAGGCCCCCCTCGATCGCCGTGCGCGTCGGCGCTCCTGTCGGCTGAGCCGCTCCTCCTCGGTTATACCCATGAACACACGCTTGAGAAGCATGACGAAAGCGCTGACGATCGGCACGGCCTGCCAGAAGGGGAGCAGCAGCTTGGCGTCCGCGGCAAGCTTCTTCCGGTCGAGGTTGAACACCTGAGGCAACGGCTGCAACCGTTGCTCGCGCGGATGGAACAGCTCGTCGAGCTCCTCGGCGAGATCGGACGGAACGTTTCCCTCCTTGCGAGAGAGATAGAGCAAGTTGTAGTTGAGTAAGGTATGCAGGAGCGGATCCGACTCGCGCAATCTCGCCTCGACGGCTTTCTCGAAGGCTTGTTCGTCTCCCATCTCCGGCGGACGATGGTGACGCTGCAATGCCGTCTTCCACGACTCGACGTAGTGATCGCGCAGCTCTCTGCGCATCGCGAACACGTGCTCGACGGTCACGTGCGGCACATAGTTGCGGTAGAGATAGTACTCTTTGCCGTCGACCGAGCGCACCCGGATCATCGGCGGCAGCGAGCTTTCATCCGGGGGCTTGATCCGATCGGCGATGTAGGTGTTCACGTCATCGAGTGAGTACTTCTTGGTGAGAACAACCCCCCGCTGATCGGTGAATCCGTGGATGTCGCTGATCGTGAAGGTATAGGGCGACTGACGCAGCCGGGTCTCGAGCTGCCGTAGTGCGGTTTCGCGCTCACGCGTGCGCTGTTGAGCGCCGCGGTGGTGAACGTTGTAATAGCCGATGAGATACGCAGCCTGACAGTGGCCGTGCTCCTCGACGAGCTTGTCCTTTTTCTGGCTATACTCCTTGATCAACGTACTCGATAGCTGGGTCCAGAAGTGGAACGTGAAATCGGTCGGAGAGAACACCGTCTTCAGCGCCTGATCAGGCGTGGTGAGGATGCTTGCAAGCATGTCCTTCATCGCCATCTCGCGCTGTCGGAAAATCGACGCAAGCTTGCTGCGCATGTATCCGGCATTGCGCTCGCTGCGCAGATACTGACGCAGTTTCTGCACGGACAGCTTTGGAAGCTTCGCGCTGAGCATCCGGGAACTGATGAGCATTGAGTTGACGCCGTCGGGAAACATAAGGCGGAGAACGACCGGGGCTTCCATAGACTCGGCGCGCACGAGCCACCGGACGAAGTCGGTCTTCACATCGACCGGGTGGATCTGGTCGGGCGGTATTGGCGTGGACAGCGATTCATCACCGGGAAATGGGCGCTCCGGTTGGTCTTCCACGCGCTCGTAAAGCGCTTCGAGCTCGTCGACGTAGTATCTCGGGTACACAACGGTCGTCACCGCACCGTCGCTGTACGAAAGCGCCACCTGGCCCTGCTTCTCCAGGTCGACGAGGTACGCGGTCAGAAAGTTTGCCGGGTTGTCCGCGAAATCCTCGAGAGAGGAGTCTTCATCGGCCGCACGAGCAAGATACTTCTCAGCGTACGATAGCAGAGACCCGTACGGCACGCGGGCGCTCGCGGTTCTTCTGACCAGCGACTGCAGGATTCTCAGGGCATCAGCGCTCGTTGCCATCCGACCGACAGTATACTCCAACGGTGCCTGGTGATGCTATTCTCGCGCTGGGGATTTCCTGGTTTGACATGAGCTGGTGCGGGTAACTACAATGGGATCAATGGGCGGCTCACGCACGATTCTGTTCGCTTCGGTTCTCCTGCTCCTGGCCTTTGCCGGCTGCGCTACGATTGCGGCGCCCGAGCCGGAGGTCGTCATTCAGGAGCCTGAACCCGAGCCGGAGGTCGTCGAGCCGGAGGTCGTCGAGCCGGAGCCCGAGCCAGAGCCAGAGCCAGAGCCGGAACCTGAGGTCGTCGAGCCCGAGGCGGAGATCCCAACCGCGACTACTCCCATCGACGTGCCCGAAGAGCTGTTCCGGCAGGCGTTCGAAGAGGTCGAAGCGGTGATCAACGAGCTCAACAGGGTCATCGCGGACGGCGAGTTCGAGACATGGAAGACCTATCTGACGGATCGGTATGCCGACTACTACTCGCACCCTGACGTGCTTGCCTCACTCTCGCGCCAGCCCTTTCTTGCCCAGAACAACATCACGCTGCGCAGTCTCAAGGACTACTTCACGGACGTAGTGGCCCCGTCGCGGGCACGCGCGAGACTCGATGATCTGATTTTTTATTCCGATAGTCTTGTGGAGGCCGTCACGGAGTTTCGCGGACAGCGGGTTATACTCTATTTACTGAGAAAGGTTGACGGTGAGTGGAACATAGATACCCTTGAAGAGCTACCCGCCGAGAGCTGACCGAAGAAAGCCCGGGAGCGGAATGGAGAGGAGATGGTCATGATGAAGAGCTTCGTAACTGCCCTGGTATTGCTCATCCTCGTCGGCGGTGCCGCGCACTCGCAGACCGGTGGGCAGGATCGACCGGCAACCATTGAGGATGTCTTTCTGCGGCAGCAGATCGAGATGCAGATTCTTGCGAGTCAGGCGCGTTCTACCGACTACGAGAACAAACTTCTGGCGCTCGAGACGATCCGCAAGATGCACGAGAACGGCAACCTGCAGATAGGGTCTGAGACGTTCCAGATCGTGCAGTTACTGGCAACCGAGGGCACGAGCAACCAGGTCCGCCAGGCCGGAAGGGTCATAAACAACTATCCGGTCGTCCGCAAGGAGGCGGCAGCGTTGCTCGGGGACATTGGGGGAAGAGAGGCGCAGGGAGTTCTCCTGAGCGTCATCCGCGACGACCCGGAACCAATGGTGCTCGCGGAGGCAATTTACGCTCTCGGAAAGGTCGGTCCGGAAGGCAATCCGGACATGGTGGCGAACCACATCGTTCACACGTTGATCCGTGAGAACGCGCGCGTAGCCCCGGACAACAATCTCGCCCTGGCAACGTTGCTGGCACTCGAGCGGCTGTTCGAGTCCGGGATGGAGTTCGAGGATCCTGAGCGGCTTCGTGACACGGTTGGTCTCATCATCGACATCAGCTCGAACTACCGGTACATCACGATGGTTCGTGAGCGCGCGCGAAATATGCTCGCACAGCTGACGAACACGAACTGAGCAGCTGTGGACGGGCGCCCGCAACACGGGGCGCCCGCGGCGCGATGCGACCCGCGATACCGTATGCGAATCGTCACGTCTCCATTTGTCTCATCGCTACGCGCTGCAGCGAGCGGTGAACCGATTGCCGTTTGGTGATAATCGCACTACTCTCTGTCAGACGATCAGGAGACGACCGTGCAGGTAACCGTTGAAACTATTGAGGCCGAGGAAGCCGAGGCCCGCGGAGTCCTCGAGTGGCCGGTCTCGACTCGCGATGTCAGCCGGTACCCGTGGCACTACGACGCTACGGAAATCTGCTATATCGCCGAAGGGCGAGCTCGCATCGAAACCGAGGATGGAAACGTCGAGGTTGAGAAGGGCGACCTCGTCACGCTTCCGGCTGGGCTGAAATGTGCGTGGGTAATCCAGGAGCGCGTCGTGAAGCGCTACCGCATAGAAGAGGCAGTCAGTTAAGCGATGGCTTGGACCCGGTCTGTGCGACGACGTGGTATATGCCGCCCTTTCGTATCAGCGCGGCGGTCCAGCCCTCTTCAGGATCGGGGTGGAAGACGATTTCAGGCGTGGCCGGCATCACGAGCCAAGCACCCTGAGCGAGCTCGGTTTCCAGTTGTCCGGGTGCCCACCCGGCGTAGCCGAGGTAGAAGTTGATGCTCGGCCGCACACTCGCTTCGCTGCCCGCCCACTCGTTTCTCAGGTACCCCTCCATCGCGTGGAAGACCGGCTCGAACACGACGCCGTCACTCGGACGCAGGGCGTACTGACTCTCCGCTGAGGCAGGGAGTCCCGAATGAAGCGTAAAAAGGTAGTGCTGCTCGACGGGCCCACCGATGAAGGCAGGCAAACTGCCGATAGGCTCGTCTTCGAGCTCCGCGACTATGTCTCCCAGGCTGATGTCCGCCGGCCGATTGACTACGAGCCCAAAGGCACCCTCGGCGTTGTGATTGACGATCAGTACAACAGTGCGATGGAAATTCGGGTCAACAAGCTCCGTCTCCGAGACGAGGAAATATCCGTCCAGGCTTGCTGGTACGGGCGTTCCGGATGAATCTGTCGGAATTGCGCCGTCGCTCATGGGGCCCCATTGAGAGCGACCGATGGGAATCGAACCCACATCATCAGCTTGGAAGGCTGAGGTAATAGCCATTATACGACGGTCGCGTCTG
>SLST01000463.1 GCA_007130265.1 Spirochaetales bacterium | reverse complement strand
GTGGCCGGTGTTCGAGGCGGCGAGCTCGGCGAGCTCGGCAGCGCCGGTCAGACCGAGACGGGCGGCCTGCTGGTCGAGGAATCCGCCGGTGCCGGCGGCGCAGCTCGTGTTTCCGCGCGAGCTGCGGTAATTCCCCTCTTCATCAAAGCGGACGAGCGCGAACCGCTCGCCTCCCACGACGAGCAGGTTGACGACGCCGGGAGTGAAGTGCCGATGCGCGGTCACGAGGCCGGTCATCGAGTCGATGCGCTCGTCGGCCCGCAGGAGGAGCGGAGTCGCCTGCGTGGCAACGACGCGCCCCACGTCCTCAAGCGGCCACTCGACGAGTGCGTCGCGGACAGCTTGCGGTACACGGCCGTGATGGATGCGATAGTCCCACCGGCGGATAGACCGGTGCGCGTCGATTTCGACGAGCGCAACGGACACCGAACCGATGTCGACGGCGAGGATGGTCGGATGGGTCATTTGCAGGCATTATAACCGTAGATGACGATCAACGATAGACCCGCAATGCTGGTCCTCCTTGGCAACACGGGAGCGCACTATGCCCGTACGCGCCACAACGCCGGGTGGCTCGTCGAAGAGCCGCTCGCGTCGGCATCAGGGAGCGAGCCCGCCGAGGTCCAGCAGAAGTTCAAGGCGTTGTGGTGGAAGCAGAGGCTCGCATCCGAGTCGTTGGTCGTACTGAAACCGCAGAGCATGATGAACATGAGTGGTGAGAGCGTGCAGGCCGCTGCGCGCTTCTTCAGGTTCGGTCCGCAGGAGATCGCCGTCGTTCACGACGACGTCGAGCTCTCCTTTGGCGAGATAGGCGTACGGTTCGGCGGCGGGCTCGCGGGGCACAACGGCCTTCGATCGGTCGCTCACTGTCTGGGCACGCACGACTTCTGGCGTGTCCGGTTCGGCATCGGGCGTCCCCGTCACGGGGAGCTGCACGGCTACGTTCTGGGGCGGTTCACCGACGATGAGGAGGCACTTCTGCCCGACATCACGACGGCCGTTGCGGAGTTGATCCGACGGGGCTATGCGGACGGATTCTCGGCTCTTCCGAACCGGACGCGGGTCGGAAGAGCATCTTCATGACCGCGAAGTGAGGCGGGTTCGTCCACGCAGGCTACGCTCGATCGTCAACCGGTCCGCGTACTCGAGGTCGCCACCCACCGGGAGCCCGAGCGCAAGGCGTGAGACCGCGTACCCCCGTTCCTCGAGCATCTTCGCGAGGTAGAGCGCGGTCGTGTCTCCCTCCACGGTGGGATTGGTCGCGATGATGACCTCCGTTATGCCCTGCGTACACCGGGTCAGCAGGTCGCCCACCGAGAGATCCTCCGGGCCGACCCCGTCGATGGGGGAGATGACGCCGCCGAGCACGTGATAGAGCCCCCCGAACGCGCGGGTCGATTCGAGCACGACGACATCCTGCGGCTGTTCGACGACACAGAGGGTTCTTCGGTCACGGGCGGCATCACTGCATACGTCGCATGGATCTGCTTCGGTAAAGGCTCCGCAGGTGCTGCAGCGTCGGATTCGGTCCTGGAGGGTGCGGATCTCCTCCGCGAGGCTCTCAGTGTACCCGCGATCGCTCTGAAGTAGGTAGTAGGCCAGGCGCGTGGCGCTCTTCGGCCCAATGCCGGGCAGGCGCGACAGGTGTTTGATCAGACGAGCAAGCGCGTCGTTACCGCCGGGCATCTCAGCCCTGGCCGAAGAGGTTGGGCGGGAGGTCCAGGCCGCCGGTGACCGAGCTCATCTCCGCTTGAATCCGCTCCCGTACCTTGAACATCGCGTCGCTGAACGCGGCAAGGACGAGGTCCTCGAGCATCGAGAGGTCATCCGGATCGATCGCCTCGGGTGAGATCTTCACGTTCGTGACGGTGAACTCCCCGGTCAGCTCGATCCGCACCATGTCACCGCCGGCCGAGCCGGTTACGGTTATCTCCTTCAACTTGCCCTGGGCGTCGCTCATGCGGGCCTGCAGCTGCTGAACGTTCTTCAGAATATCCATTGGGTTCATACTTCACCATCCACTATTTCTCCGCGAAACACGCGCTTCACCATGTCGACCCGATCGCCGTGCACGGTCCCTTCCGATTCCGCCGCGCTATCTCCGTTCTCGTCCACCTTGATCCTCACGAGCACCGGCTTCCCGAGCACGTCCGCGGCGGCGTTTCGTATCACTTCCTCTTCGCCGCGGGCGGCATTCGCGGGGTACGCACTCCCAAAGACGATGAAGAGTTCGCTGTCCGCGAGCGACCAGCGGATCGCCTTCTCGAGCACGGTGCTCAAGGCGAGCCGCGTTGGGCGAATCCGCAGGATGATGTCGGCGGCCTGGTCGGCCCGCAGTCCTTCAGCGGGAGGCGGGGCCACGTGGTGGGGCTCTTCATCATCGTGAGGCGCGACGGTCGCGGCAGGCGTGACGGCGGTACCGATGGGTCGTCCCCCGTCGGCGTTCGATCGGCCGTTCGCGCCCTGGCTTCCCGTCTCCGCGGGCGAGGCCGAAAGGCTCTCGCGAAGCTCCTGCAGCTCCTGCAGAATCTCCCTCGACGTCAGATGATCGCGCAGCCCGGCGAGCTTGCTCAGGGCGAGGTCGAGGTCGAGTCGCTGGTTGATGCTGTAGCGGATCGCCCGGTAGAGCCCGAGCAGGAGCTCGAGCGCGTACTCCACCTGCGTGTCCGAGAGGCTTTTGAGGATCTTCCCGGAGAACCGGTCCGGACTGAATCCGAGCAGCGACTCCTTGTGAATACCCTTGCGCACGAACAGGATGCTGCGAAAGTACTCGGCGAGGTCGATCGTAAACTGCTCGACGGACACACCGCGCGCGATGATCTCATCGGAGAGCTCGACGAGTCTGCGTCCGTCGCCGTCGGCGATACTGTCGGCGATCTCATTGAGATTGTCGAGCCCTACAAGGCCGAGCTTCTCGCGAATCTTCTCGAGCGTTATGTGCCCTTCGGAGAAGCTGACGACCTGGTCATAGAGCGTATACGCGTCGCGCAGCGATCCGGTTGCCTCTTTCGCGATCCAGAAAAGCGCCTCATCGTCGGTCTGGATCGCCATGTCGGAGGCAACCTCGGCAAG
>SLST01000588.1 GCA_007130265.1 Spirochaetales bacterium | reverse complement strand
GATGATCTTCGGAATGAGATAGTATGCCGCGGCGAGGCCGATCGGCGTGAACCAGAGCCCGAGCGCGTTGTGGGCATACCACCAGTTGATCGGCGGCTGGGCCGGAGCCTGTACCGGCGCGAGCACGAGCAGGCCGTGGGCGGTGAAATAGAGCATCGGCAGCCAGATGAACCCGGCCATCACATACCATTGCGAGATGTAAATGTGGCCCGGCGCGCGCCGTCGCACCAGATTGAAGGCGGCCAGGGTCACGAATGCGAACGAGGCGAGGAGGAACGGGGCGGCGTATGCCGGGTATTCGAGCCATTCGATCGAAGTCGAGTCCCCGCGCATGATCCCCCACACGCCGACCAGATTGCCGAAGTTCCAGAATACCGCGGAGAGCGTAAGCGAGCGGTGGTCCTCGATCGGCACGCGGCACAGGCGCGAGAGCAGCCACAGGCCGATGCCGATGCCCGCGGAGGAGAGCCATCCGTATGCCATGGCATTGAGGTGGGCACTGCGCGCGCGTCCGAAGGTGAACCACGGATTGTCCGCGATGAATTCCGGGTCGTGCAGTTTGATCGACGCGACGAGTGCCAGAAGCGAGCCGGCGAGCAGCCAGAAGATCGAGCTGCCGATGAACACGCCGACGGGCCATCGCGCCGCGCGGTCGATCGCGAGGCGTTCGCTGCGGGATCTGGCGATGTGTTCAGGATTCACGGGCGGGCTGGCGGGTGAGATATCTGGTTTTCATTTGCGTTTCGTTTCTGAGAATTGCGAGAGGTTCGGGTCGGTGGGTTCGCCTTCCGGCTCGTCGTCATCGAAGATCACGCGGGCGCCGTCCGCCGGGTCCTCGAACTGCCCGCTGCCGGCGGCCCAGGAGAAGGCAATGACCGTGATTGCCGAGAGAATCAGCATCACAATCAAAACGAATATGGCGGCGGTGAGCATGTGATTGGCATCATCCGGAGAAGCCAGCGGGCCGCAATGTGGCGAATTGTCGCAGGGCGGCGATTTTCACCGATTGGCGGCTTGGAAAATCGGAACTCCGCCCCAGATTTCCGAGCATCGATGAACGAACTGCCGCAGAACGACCGCGACGTGATGCGCTGGCTCATCCGCCAGCGGTGGATCGCCGTGGTCGGGCAGGCGGCGGCGATCCTGGCGGCGGTTTTCGGTTTCGGCATGTCGTTCGAATTCATCCCGCTGTTTGGCGGGCTGGTGTTGTTGGCATTGTCGAACCATCTGGTGGTGCCGGAAACGGCACACCCGCGCGGCATCGGCCGCCGCATCGGCCAGGTGCTGGCCCTTGATGTGTGCCTGCTCACGTGGATGCTGCACTGGACCGGTGGCGGGGAGAATCCGTTCGTGCTTTTCTATCTGTTGCACGTGGTGCTTGCGGCGATGCTGCTCGGGGTGCGGGCGTTGGTGGCGATCCTGCTGCTGGCGGCCGGCGGCTACATCTGGGTGGTGGGATTTTCCCCGCCATTCCGCGAAACCACACCGTGGGTTGTGGACGGACGGCTGGCCCCTGGATTGGCCTTGTGGGGCACGGGAATCGCGATGGCGCTGGTGGCCGGCATTCTCGCGCTGCTGGTCTTTTCCATGCGACGGGCGCAGGTGCTCGGCGAACAGGAACTGCGCGCCTCGGGCGAGCGGCTTGCGGAACTCGAACGATTCAAATCCCTGGCCACGCTCGCGGCCGGCGTCGCGCACGAACTTGGCACGCCGCTGGGGACCATCGCGGTGGCGGCGGGTGAACTGGAGTATCAGTTGGAAAAGGAAACGCCGGGCGACACGGGACTGCCGGAGCGGATCGCGGAAGACACCCGCCTGATCCGCAGCGAGGTCGAGCGCTGCCGCGCCATCCTCAAACGGCTCGACCGGCGCGCCGCCGACCGCAGCGGCCACCACCAGTCCCGCGTCGCCCTGCCCGATCTGCCGGACATGTTGCGCGACCGTCTGCCGGAAACGCAGGCCCGGCGATTGATGGTGCGGGGGGAAATCCAGGACCTGTGCGTGCTGCTGCCGGTCGAGGCCGTGTTGCAGTCGCTCGTCGTATTGGTGGAAAACGCCTGCGAGGCGGATGCGACCGGCCGGCCGGTGGTTCTCTCGGCCTCATCGACCCGGGGGCAGTTGTGGCTTTGTGTGACCGATCGCGGGCCGGGCATTGGCGAACCCGCACGCCGCCGCGTGGGTGAACCGTATTTCAGCACCAAGCCCGGCAGCGGCACCGGCCTCGGGTTGTTTCTGGTGCGCACCCTCACCGCCGAGCTTGGCGGCGATGTGTCGCTGGATCCGGTTGCCGACGGCGGGACCTGCGCAACATTGAAGCTCCCACTCCGAATCCGCACATGAACACCGAAATCGAGCGCATCCTGCTGGTGGACGACGATGCCGTATATCGCGCCCGACTCGCCCGCGCGCTGCACGGGCGAGGCCATGCGGCGGCCGAGGCGTGGGACATGGAATCCACCGCCGCCGCAGCGGATCGGCTCGACCCGCAGGCGGCCGTGCTCGACCTGAAGCTGCCGACCTGCAGCGGCATCGATCTGTTGCGGATGTTGAAACAATCACACCCGGCCGCACGCATCCTGATGCTCACCGGCTACGGCAGCATCGCCAACGCGATCGAAGCCGTGCGCATCGGGGCGTGGGACTACCTCACCAAACCGGCGGACGTCGGCCAGATTCTCGCCGCGCTGACGACGCCGCCGGACCAGCGCGCCGACAGCGGGTTCGATGCCACCCCGCCATCCCTCGGCCGCATCGAGTGGGAGCACATCCAGCGCGTGATGGCCGATCACGGGGGAAACATCAGCCAGGCCGCCGAAGCGCTGGGTATCCACCGCCGCACGTTGCAGCGGAAATTGCAGAAGTTCCCGCCAGCGAACTGACGACGCCTCACGGCAGCAAGGTGAACAGCATTTCGACGATGTCGGTGTAGCTGGGCAGCCCGCCTGCTTGTGGTTGAACTTGCGCACCTCTCATCATGAACAGCATGGCCAGCACCACCAAATGCCTGGCGATACTGTCACGCCTGCCTGGCAGTTGTCCACCTTGGAACTAATCCACACGCTGTCTTGACCG
>SLST01000517.1 GCA_007130265.1 Spirochaetales bacterium | reverse complement strand
TGAGACCGGCGGTAAAGCCAACGTCGAGCTCGTCGAACGGACCGACAAAGACGCCGGCGTTCACGGTGATCGGGTTGATGACGGCGGTGATCTTCGTACCAACTGCGTAATCGTTGTCCGAATTCTCCCAGGTACCGTCCGAAGCGACCATCAGGTCAACGGTGATCGGATCAACCGCAACGGTGAAGGTCAGACCGTAGTAGGTGGTCATGCCTTCCGCCTCGCCCTCTTCGAACTCACCAACTGCATAGAAGTCGTAGCCATCGGCGCCGGCTTCGATGAGAACGCCACCGTCGGGTGGATCGCCACCGGCGTCAACCGCGACAAGGTCCCAACCAACCTGCTCATCGTCCTCGGCCGGAACCGCGATGTTCTTATTCTGGAGCGCGGGCTTCACGTAGTTGGCCGGATCGTCGTCCGCGTGCCAGGTGAACCCGGCAGCGTTGCCGGCCGCGAGCGTCGGTGCGCTGTAGAGTTTCACAGTGACAGGATCGAACCGCAGAGCCGCGGTCACCGACGGTGCGGTCACGACGACCTCATCGGTGCTCTTCAAGGTCACCGCAAAGTTTGAGAGCGAGATATACCCGACCTCACCGGCGCTGGCCGTGCCGGTGGGCACTAGCTTCAGCTCGATGGTGGCGGTAGCCGTGTTCTCGAACCCCGTGGTGACGGGATCGTTCAGATCGATGCCGAACGTAGCGGTCGCGCTTCCGCTTACAGTTACCTCAGGGGCAAACTCTTGAGCGGAGACGAACGCAGCGGCAACGAGCAGAACAATCAACAGAATACTCAGCTTCTTCATTGAATTCCTCCTCGAAGCTTCAGGGGCTTGAGCCAACGGCTCAAGGTTAACCCCCCAATCCTAGGATTTGTTGGTCAGTATAGCTGAGCCCCAAAAGGGTGTCAAGCGTTTCTGATCTTTGTTGCGACAAGGATATCTGTTTTAGCCATAGAGATTTCTACGCCTTCCTGCTCCGCTATTCGGTCGACGGCCGAAAAACGTACAGACGCCGACGCTCTGTGGTATCCTGACTGAAAGGAGTGCTCATGGGCGATCAGACTCGGCGCGCGAGGGCCGACTGGACGACATTCGAGGCCGCCGGGCGCGACCTCACGGCACGCGCGGAAGCGCTCGGGATCGAACGGGACGAGCTCGCCTCGCAGGTCGAGCCGCTCGAGCTCGCGGTCGAGGGCGGATGCCTCGAGTACAAACGCCAGACCCTGAGCTCGGCCTTTCGCGCGATCGAGGAAGCGCGCTACCGTTCGCTCTCGAGCGCACAGATCGCCGCGCTCGCGAAGCAGTTCGGTCTATACGCATATGTATCTACAATACAGAGACTTATGGCCGATGGGACAATCCAGATACGCGACCAACAACCCTCCGAGCCCGCGATCGCGGCGAGCGAGCCGGAGCTCGACGTCAAGAAGATCATCGCGGAGATCCAGGAGCGGGTGAAGGGCGATCCGGCGCTGCGGACGCGGCAGCCGGTGAAGAACATCCTGATGCAGCTCTCGCGGTACACCCGCGAGCTCGAGCAGCTGAAGGAGATCACCGCGCGGACTCCTGCGGAGAAGCGGGGAGGGATCGCGGAGAACTTCCGGCGGACGAGCGAGGAGATCTTCGCGAGCATCCGCCGCAACTACGAACAGCTGCAGCGTGAGGAACGCGCGGCGCCCACCGAACCTCGGCACATTCTGCTGCGAATCCCCCTGAAGCAGATCGCGGGCCTCTACCTGAAGCAGGCCCGCGGGGCCATGGAGGTCCGGTCCGTCCTCCTCTTTGCGCGCGAGGAACAGCAGGGCACGCGCGAGATGATCCTCGCCCTCGCAGACCGCCGCGAGCAGTTGCTCGCGATGGTGGACGAAGAAGAAACGAGCTATCTCCAGCTCTCCGGCACGAAGGGACTCGCACAGCAGATGGCCCGTTCCTTCGCGCAGGAGCTCGCCAAGCGGATCGAGCGCGAGACCGAAGTCTACTGACCGCGGAGGAACGGATTGACCACCACGGTCCCGCCAAAGTCCCGCCCGTCATTCAGGTCCTCGGTGAGGACCTGCGTGCAGCCGAGGCCTCTTGCGGCTTCCACGACGGCCGCGTCCCAGTACGAGATCTGCCATCGCACTGAGGAAGCCGCCGCTCGTCGCATGAGCTCTGCCGTGATGTCTTGAACCGGGTAGCGAAACCAGGTGGCGATCAGCGCAAGCGCGTCTTCGCCTGTAAGGGCGCCGGACCGTCTCAGGTGCGTAGCCTGCACGTAGAACTCCTGCAAGACCTGGACGGAGAGAGCAAGGTCGGCATGGCCGAGCAGTTCGGCAGCGGTCTCTGCCTTGGCAGACTCAGCGGGAACCACACTGATGCTGTAGAGGAGGACGTTCGTGTCAACGAAGCGCATCGCGGTCGTGTACCTCATCGCGGCTCAGGCGGTCGCGAGCGCCAAAACTACAGTCTCGTGCCGCGAGCCGGAGGCGCAGCGCCTCCTCCTCTGCCCTCAGGCGCTCGAACTCGGTCTCCGATCCGGCGATCTCGTTGAGCGCGGCGCGAACCAGGCCTGAGACCGACGTGTTCATCAGCGCGGCTCGAATCCGAGCCCTGTGATAAGTCTCCTCGTCCACAGAAACTGTGATATTCTTCATGATCTCACAGTATTGGAGCTACCGCAAGCCGTCAAGTAGTGCGTGCGGAACCCCCAAGCCGCTCCGCCGCCTCCTTCACGAGCTGGCTGCGGCCGCGGCGGCAGACGAGGACACGGCCGTTCTTCACGATCACGTGGAGGTCGCTCATGCCGCAGACGGCGACCGGGAGGTCGGAGTCGATGTAGTTCCCCGTCGCCTCGATCTCCACGACCGCCGCGCCGGCAGGACGGTCGCCGGCGGGAACGAGACGCGCGACCTCGTCCCAGCTGCCCACATCGCTCCAGTCGAAGCCCGCGGGGACGACGGCGACCCGGTCGCTGCGTTCGAAGAGCGCGTAGTCGACGCTGATCTTCGGGAGCGCCTCGTAGAGCGGGAGCAGGAGGTCGGGGTCCGCCTGGCGGGCGCCGTCGGGCCGCGCGGACACCGCGATCGCGCCCATGCTCG
>SLST01000219.1 GCA_007130265.1 Spirochaetales bacterium | reverse complement strand
GAGGAAGGTGCTGCGGAGATTGGTGTTCTGGATGAACTCCCACTCGTCGGTACTCGTCTCTTCGACGTTCTTGGAGATGTGGTAGCCGGTATTGTTGACGAGAATATCGAGTCGGCCGAAGCGCCGGACCGCTGCCTCGATGAGCTCGACGATCTCAGCCTCGACCGTCACGTCGGCCCGGATGAAGACGGCCCGGCCGTTCTCAGCGCCGATCTCGCTCGCCATGCGCTCACCATCCTCCGGATGCCTGCAGGTGACGACGACCTTGGCGCCCTCGCGTGCGAAGACGCGTGCGATTCCTTCACCGATACCCTTGCTCGAACCGGTGACGATCGCGACCTTGTCGTTGAGCTTCATGGCACGACTCCTTCCGTGACGCGCTCATCTTATCGGGCGCAGTTCGACGGGTCAAACGACCCGGCCCTGTGCACCTGGACGTACGGTGTCATTGGAGAGTCCGAGCCCGGTTCGCTCGCTCTCGCGCCTCAGCGGGGTACTTTCCATGAGCTCCCATAGTACCATCATCTCGAAGCTCTTGATCTCCGGAGACAGTCACGCCGCCTCAGTCGTCGGTATCGAGCGCGTATCTCCGGTCGCCCACTTCATCCTGGAGTCGGTGTAACTCATCCTTGAGCTTCCGGGCGACCGTCGCGTAGCCGGGATCGCCGTAGACGTTGTGCATCTCGTTCGGGTCCTTCTTGAGATCAAAAAGCTCCCACTCAGGCTCGTAGGACTCGTCGATCGCACCCGTCTGTCCGAGTCCGTCGCTGTAGTAGTAGATGAGCTTGTGATCGTGGGTGCGCACTCCGTAGTGGGCGTAGACGTTGTGATGCGCCTTGTGCATCCAGTACCGGTAGTAGAACGAGGTTCTCCAGTCTGGAGGAGTGACGCCCCGCAACTGCGATCTGAAGCTCCTGCCCTGAAAGTCGCCGGGTACCTCGACGCCGGCGAGATCGAGAACGAGCGACGGGAAATCGACGTTCAGGACGATGTCGCCGCACTGTGCCTGAGGTCTGATCTCCTTGGGGTAGCGGACGATGAACGGCATGCGAAGCGACTCCTCGTACATGAAGCGCTTGTCGTACCAGCCGTGGTCGCCGAGGAAGAATCCCTGATCTGAGGTGTAGATCACCACCGTGTCGTCGGTGAGGTTCTCGTGATCGAGCCAGTCGAGGATTCGGCCGACGTTGTCGTCAATGCTCGCGATCACGCGAAGGTAGTCCTTGATGTAGCGCTGGTACGCCCATTTCCGCAGCTCGCCCTCAGGAAGGCTCTTGTTGATGATGCACTTGAGGTCGCCCTTCTCCATGTGAACGCCCACCCGCATTTCCGCCGCAGCCGCTGCGGAAGCCCGGTTCGAGTAGTCATCGTACAGGGTGTCCGGCTCGGGTATCTCCTCGTTCAGGTACATCGCGGCGTGTTTCTCATCAGGTTCCCACTCGCGGTGAGGCGCCTTGTGGTGGCAGAGCAGGCAGAACGGTTTCTGCGGATCGCGGGAATCGAGCCAGTCAAGACTCATGTCCGTGATGATGTCGGTCACGTACCCGTGAACGTTTTGCCTCGTACCGCCGTCAGGCCCATTGAAGATGAACTCCGGGTTGTGGTAGAGCCCCTGACCGGGAAGGACCGCCCAGTCGTCGAACCCCGTGGGACAATGCTCCGGGCCGGTTCCGAGGTGCCACTTTCCGAATACCGCCGTCTGGTACCCGTGCTGCTGAAGCAGCTTCGGGAAGGTCTGGAGGCGGTTGTCCATTGGGGTGGAAAGCGTGGTAACCCCGTTGACGTGATTGTACGTGCCGGCGAGTATCGACGCGCGACTCGGAGTACAGATCGAGTTCGTGCAGAAGCAGTTGTCAAACCGCATACCGCCGTCGGCAATCCGGTCCAGGTTGGGGGTGGTGTTTATGCGACTGCCGTAGCAGCCCATCGCGTGAGACGCGTGGTCGTCCGACATGATGAAGACGATATTCGGCTTTGAGCTCATGACTGCCTCTCCGTGATTGTGCCGCATGGACGCTCTTCCTACAAGTACCGGTTCGCCAGGACGAGCAAGACGCTCGATGTCCAGAGGAGAGGTTTCCGCCCTGAACCTCATCGCTGTCGAGCACCATGAATGCCCTGCGGCTTACCCGCTACTCTCTTGAACTCCCGCGCCAGTCCGGCTACGATGGTCTTGCCGTCTGCCCCGCAGGCGTGCAGGTGTGGACGGCAGAAAACAAATACGGGGGTAGTCAGATGAGGACGAGATGGAGTTTGCTGCTGCTGGTCGGCGCCGCCTTGGCGCTGTTGCTCGCGGCGTGTTCGGCGCCGCTGCTTGTTGAACAGGGCGAGAGCTCTCTCGAGCCGTCGATGAGCCGTGCGGCTGCGGTCTCGGAGACCGGAGAGTACCTCGTCGTGTATCGTCCGGGGGCCATGCCGGCGCGCACGCGCTCGCGCATCGAGGCTGTCGGCGGAACGGTGGCGAGAGAGATTCCGCAGATCGGGGTCGCGGCGGTGCGGTCTTCGGACCCGTCCTTCGCGGCGGCGGCGGCCCGGATTGGCGGGGTCACCCATGTTGGGCCGGATCTCATGCAGGTCCTTGACCTCCCTGAGGCACGCATCGTTCACGAGGACCTCGCCGTAGAGGGCATCGAGGACAACGACCTCCATATGGTCTACCAGTGGGATATCAGGCGCGTGGGCGGCGACGCGAACACCTGGGCGATCGAGAAGGGCGCGGGTGCGACCGTTGCCGTCCTCGACACCGGGGTGTACGCCGATCACCCTGATATCGCGCCCAACTTCGCCTACGGGAAGGACTTCACGGACATCACCGTCGAGCTCCCCGAGGGCTGGTTCATGTGGGACCAGGGCGGACCGCAGGACTACGACGGACACGGTACACACGTTGCGGGCGCGATCGCCGGAGCGATCACGAGCGGCCGGATCATCGGCGTGGCGCCTGAGGCGAAGATCGCCAACTACAAGGTGATGATCGCCGTCATCACTGATGATACGGTCGCCACCGGCATTGGCTTCCAGTCGTGGATTATCGACGGGATCGTCACCGCCGCGGACGACGGCGTTGACGTGATCAATATGAGCCTTGGCGGGTGGCG
>SLST01000382.1 GCA_007130265.1 Spirochaetales bacterium | reverse complement strand
CCGCGGCCCGGGATGGACTAAGGTGCCCCATGCAGCCTTCGTTGCGGCTCCTGGGGGTGCCTCGCCTGCGTCGTGGGGAGGCGTGGATGGACCTTCCGCTGCGCCAATCGCTGTTGCTCGGCGCCTACCTGGCGCACCGCGACGACTGGGTCGGTCGCGACGAACTGCTGGCGCTCTTCTGGCCCGACGAGGCCGAGTCGACCGCCCGCCACAACCTCAGCCAGCTCGTGTACCACTGCCGCCGGCAGCCGTGGTTCGACGGGCTCGAGGCGGAGCGCACCCGACTCCGTTGGCGCGTGGAGTCGGATCTGCGGGTATTTCGCGCGGCGATCGGCGCGGGAGCCTGGCACGACGCCCTGGAGCTCTACCGCGGCGCTCTGCTCGAGGGCCTGCCGGCCGGCCTCGCGCCTGGGTTCGAGGAATGGCTCGCGTCCGAGCGCGAGTCGCTGCAGGTCGCCTGGCGCGAGGCCGTGCTGCAGGTCGCGGGGACTCTGGAGCGCGAAGGCCGCTGGGCGGAGGCGAGCGCGCACCTCGCCGCGGTGCTCGAGCGCGACCCGCTGGCCGAGGACGCCCTGCAGGCCTATCTTCGTTGCGCCCGTGGAGCGGGCCAGCGCGCGGCGGCGCTGCGGGCCTACGAGGCCTTCCGCGTGGCTTTGCGCGACGAGCTGAACCTCGCACCGCTCGAGGTGACCGTGGCCCAGGCGCAGGCACTGCGGGAAGCATCGGGCGACGGTGACACACCGCGCGACGGCGCCGGACCCCCCGTCGGCCCGGCAGCCGTACCGCACGAGCCGTCACCGGTCGACATGGCGCCGGTGGTGCTGCGCGGCTTCCCTGCGCCCGTCACACCCTTCGTGGGGCGCGAGTCGGAGCTGGAAGCGCTCCACGAGCTACTGACCGTTCACGGCGAGCGGCTCGTGACGCTGGTCGGCCCCGGGGGCGTCGGCAAGACGCGCCTGGCGATCGAGGTTGGCCGACGGGCGGCGGGAGGGTTCACCGACGGCGCGCTGTTCGTGCCGCTGGCCGAACTCGACGACGCCACCTACCTCGCACACGCGATCGCCTCTGCGCTCGGTCTCGAGGGCGGTGCGGGCACCGATGAGGCCGAGCTGCTCGGGGCCGTGGAGCAGCGCTCGCTGCTGCTCGTGCTCGACAACCTCGAGCACCTGTTGACCGGAGCGGGCCTCGTGGCGGAGCTGCTGGCAGTTTCGGCCGGTTCGAGTGTGCTGCTGACGTCGCAGGCACCGCTCGATTTCCAGGGTGAGGTCCGGTTCGAGGTCGGCGGGCTGGGCTACCCGACGCAGGCCGACACACTGCTCGAGGGCTTCGACGCCGTGACGCTCTTCCTGCGGAGCGCGCGCCGGGCACACCCTCAGTTCGTCGCGACCGACGTCGACCGCTCCGGCATCGTCCGCTTGTGCCGCTTGCTCGAGGGCCTGCCACTCGGCTTGGAGCTGGCGGCCGCGTGGGTGCGCCTCCTGCGGCCCGACGAGGTCGCGGATGCCCTCGAGGCCAACCTGGACGCCTTGGACACGGGCCACCGCGACGTCTCGCCGCGGCACCGCAGCCTGCGCGCGATGCTCGACCACGCTTGGTCGCTGCTGGCGGACGACGAACGCGCCGCGTTGGCCGGTGTGGCCGTCTTCCGCGGCGGCTTCCTGCGCGAAGCGGCGGAGGCGGTCGCCGGGACGAGCCTGCGGACGCTCCTCGCGCTCGTGAACAAGTCGCTGCTGCGGCGTACGGCGGTCGGGCGCTTCATCGCGCTCGACGTCGTCCGTCGCTACGGGCTCGAGCGGCTCGGCGAGGATCAGGCGCGGCACGAGACAGTGCTCCAAGCCCACGCCGAGTACTTCGTGGACTTCGGGCTGCTGGCGGGACCCGAACTGATCGGTGCGGAACTCGCAACGTGGCTGGAGAGGGTCGCGGCCGAGCACGACAACCTCCGCACCGCCTTCGAGACGCTGATCGCGGCTGGTGCCGCCGAGCCCGGTCTGCGCCTCGCCTGCTCCCTCTTCCAGTACTGGTTCGTTCGCGGCCACTACCGCGAGGCCCGCTCGACGCTCGACGCCCTGCTGGGCACGGAGCGGCCGCTGCCCGACGCGCTGCGCGCCACCGCGCTGGGCCACGCAGGCGCCTTCGCTCGGCACTGCGACGACTTCGAGGCCGCGCGCGCGCTGTTCGACGCGAGCCTCGCGCTTCACCGCGGCCTCGACGACCCGGCGTCGCTGGCCGCGACGCTCGGCAACCTCAGCAAGCTGCAGCGCGTGCTCGGCGATCTCGACGGCGCCGAGCAGCACCTCGAGGAAGCTCTGGAGATCTACCACGCGGCCGGGAACGGCGCTCGAGTCGCCAACACCCTCAACGACCTCGGTGCCGTGGCCCAGGTACGGGGCGATCGCGCCACGGCGGAGGTGCGTTACCGAGCGGGCCTCGACGCGGCGCGAGCCGCCGGCGAAGAGTTCGTGG
This sequence comes from Spirochaetales bacterium, assembly GCA_007130265.1. Lineage (GTDB taxonomy): Bacteria > Spirochaetota > Spirochaetia > DSM-27196 > SLST01 > SLST01. The sequence continues at coordinate 641 of SLST01000382.1, read as the reverse complement.
CGGCCATGGCCCTGGGAAACCTCGGCGGGGCGGCGCTCGCGCGGGGCGACGCGGAGGAGGCGCGCGCGCTCCATACCGAGGCCGAAGGGGTGTTCGAGCGCCACGGGTTCCGCGTCGGGTTGGCCATCACCGCCCAGCAGCTGGGCGACGTGGCGCTCTTCGCCGGCGACGTGGCGACGGCTCGAGAGGGGTACGTGCGGGCGATGACGCGCTTCTTCGAGCTCGGCGACGCGCGCGGCGTGGCGCAGGCGGCCGCCAGCCTGGCCGAAGCGGCGGTGGCGGCGCAGGACTGGTCCGTGGCGCTGCGCTGGACCGGCGCCTCGCGCGCCCAGCACGACCGGCTGGGGATCGCCACGCCGGTGGCCGTGCGCGCGGAACTCGACGCTCACGAGGGCCAGGCGCGCGCGCACCTGCGGCCCGCGCAGGCCGACGCGCTGCTGGCCGAGGGCGCGAGCTGGACGGTGGAGGAGACGCTGGCACGGGCGAAGGCCGGCGAGGGGTGAGTGGCGGCTGCCGGCCTCCACTGCTCGTGCGTAGAACGTTTCCTGATCGCTCGACGCGCTGCCACCCGCCGTGGATTCGGTTTGCGCGAAGGGAGGGACGACATGCCAGACTCCGGCGACCCAGCTTTCACGAGGGTG
>SLST01000315.1 GCA_007130265.1 Spirochaetales bacterium | reverse complement strand
CACCAAGGAGCACGAGACCCGCGCCAAAGACCACGAGCGCCTGGAGCAGCCGCCCAAACCGGTGGAGCGCAAACTCATAACCGGCGAGCTGAACCACGGTGTTCACCGGACGAAGGAGGTACCGGTCGTAGTCGCCGGTGCGCGTGAGCGTCGCGAGGAACTCGAATCCGCGGACGAGGAACTCGGAGCAGGTGTAGGCCAGATGTGCCAGGCCGTAGCAGATAAGCACTTCCTCCAGCGTCCACCCGGCGAGCGAGCCGAAGTGCCGGAACAGAATCCAGATAGCTGCGAACTCAGACCAGAAGACGAGAAAGTACCCGGAGACATCGAGGAAGACCGACGCTTTGTACCGGAGCTGCGAGCGAACGGACGCTGATATGAGCGCGAAATAAACCGCGGCAGCATGCATCACTGGTTCAGCCTCCGGCTATCTCGAGTCGGAGCGTGCCCCGCCGGGCGAGCGCGAGACCGAGCATGACGATCCCGGCGAACCAGGCCCCCTGGTGCGCGAGCCCGCCGAGCGCCTGTACGGCCGACGATGACCCGTTGTAGATCATCGCTGTAGTGTCGTAGATGCCGCGGAAGGGAAGGATGTCCGCGATCGTCCGCAGCACAGGCGGGAAGAACACGAGCGGGACGAGCAGTCCTGAGAAGAGCGAGATCACCGCGTACGAGATGCTCGTTGAGCCCCTCGTCGATATCGTCCAGAACCCCGTCATATACACGAACGTGTGCATCGCCGCGCTCAGCAGCATAGCGAGGAGGAGGCTCGGGACGAGAAAGGGAAGCACCGCGACATCAGGCGGCCTCATGCCGTACCGCGAGAGGCCCACGAGCGGAAAGACGAGGAAGAGGATCGCGAGCTGGATCGCCGATCGCGTGCAGAGCGCGGTGAGTTTCTGTCCGAGCACGCGTGCGAAGTAGAAGCCGTAGAGCGAGACCGGCCGCGTGAGGCGGTAGGCAACGGCCCCTGAGCGGATCTCCTCGGCGTCAGGCCCAAAGAGGCCGGTGATGGGCATAACGCTGAAGAGCACTTGGCCCATCCAGAGATAGCTGTAGAGATCGGGGAGCGCCATCGGCTGGACGGCGTCTGCGGCCCGGTAGAACGCGGTGAGTAGGAAGAGCCTGAAGAAGCCAAAGGCGATGTTCGTCAGCGCGCCCGCGACTGCGGAGACCCGGTATTGCAGGTACTGCTGGAACTCGGTCCGGAAGAGCGCCCAGTACGGACTCACCGCGTGTGCTCCCGGTAGACCCTCGCGACGATCTCCTCGATCGGCTCCCAGGTCGACATCAGGTCGACGATCCTCCGCGTGGCGGTGACCGACGCGATGATCTCGTTGATGTCGGTACTTCTCGGGTCGTAGAGACAGCTCAGCTTGCCGCCGTTCACTTCCATCTCCGCGCCCGGCACGTGCGCGACGTCCCCGTCGCCAACCGTGTCAATCGTCAGTTGCCGCTTCGCGCCGGTGGCGGCACGGAGCCCCTCGACATCGCCGCGGTAGATGAGCTCGCCGTCCTTCAGCACGAGAATGCGGTGGGAGAGCTCCTCGATGTCGTCCATGTCGTGGGTGGTGAGGATTACCGTTACCCGGCGGCGGCGGTTGTACTCTCGGACGAAGTGACGAACGGCGATCTTCGCCTCGGCGTCGAGCCCGATCGTCGGCTCATCCAGGAAGAGGATCGCGGGCGTGTGCAGGAGCGAAGCCGCGAGCTCGCATCGCATCCGCTGCCCCAGTGAGAGTTGGCGGACCGGGATGGGCAGGAGCGGCGCAAGGCCGAGCAAATCGTTGAGCTCGTCGAGGTTTCGGGCGAACTCAGCGTCGGCTACCCCGTACATCTTCTGAAGAAGCCGGAACGACTCGAGCGCAGGCAGGTCCCACCACAGCTGGGTGCGTTGGCCGAACACGACGCCGATCCGCCGGACGTGCTCGATGCGGTCCTGCCACGGGACCATGCCGGCGACCAGGCATTCGCCGGCGTCCGGTTTCATGATCCCGCTCATGATCTTGATCGTGGTGGACTTCCCCGCGCCGTTCGGCCCGATGTATCCCAGGATCTCTCCCTCTGTCACCGTGAACGAGAGGTCGTGGAGCGCCCGGATCTCGCGGTACTCGCGCTTCACCAGCCCTTTGAGCGCGCCGCCAAGGCCGCTTCCGCGGAGCGAGATCCGGTACGTCTTCTCGAGCCCGGATACGGAAATGCAAGGCATCAGCATCCCCTACTGCGCCTGCGGATCTCCCTTGAGCGTCGGCAGCGGCGCCGGCCGGACGAGCACGCCGCCTTCCTCGTACGATTCGATCGCCGCGAAGGTGTACTCGAGCGCCGCGAGGGCGTCACGGCCGGAGGCGCGGAGCTTTTCCCGGGGAACGCCGTTCGTCACGTCCTCCAGGAAGGCGTGGATCCGGTTGGGGAAGGTGGTGCCGAAGTCGGTGATCCCGGTCTCGGTGATGACGGGTTCGGGCGACTGTCCGAGTCCCAGGTTCTGCGGCTGCGCGGCGTCCTCCGGGTTGGGCGCGGGCCAGTAGCTGACCTTCTCCACGCAGTTCTCGATGCAGGAGGTTCCCTTGCTCCCCGCGACTTCCACGCTCCACCAGCCGCCGAGCCCGAAGGTGTAGTCGCCCCGCTGGCTCAGGAGGTACCCGACCGCGCCGTTCGCGAACTTCACGTGGATGCTGTTCACGCTCACCATGAGCTCGCCGGCGTTGCGGCGGAACCCGGGTCGGTCCATGAACGCCTGGACGTGGGTGATGTCGCCGCAGAAGTGGCGCATGATGCTGAAGGGGTGGTGGAGAAACGCCTTCACGTGGAAGTAGGGGAACTCCCTGGACCGCGGCGCATCCGAGGGAACGTAGCTCGCCTCACCGCCGGGGAAGCCCATGCGATGGAGGCAGTAGCCGAGCTCGCCGATCATCCCTTCGCGCAGATACTCGTCCGCCTTCTCCGCGGACTTCGTGAAGTAGTGGTTGAGGTTGCACCCGAGATAGAGGTCGAGCTCCGCCGCCCGCTCAACCATCTCGCGCGCCTCGGTGATGTCGTTCGAGATGGGTTTCTCCACGAGCACGTGCCTGCCCGCCTCGAGCGCTTCCATGACCGGCTCGAAGTGCCAGCT
>SLST01000190.1 GCA_007130265.1 Spirochaetales bacterium | reverse complement strand
GTCCCGGCGCGCTGCAGGCGCAGCAACTCCGCCGCCATCGCGGTGTAGTTGAACGTCCCGTATTCCCGCCCGATTTCGCGGACCCGGGGATCGCACTCGTCCGCTTCACGCCAGTCGCTGCGAACACGCCGGATGACGCGCCTGAACAGGGGCGACAGAACGATCGAACGCCTGGAGTTCCGGTACGCCGGGGCGAGCAGCGCCGCCTTCGGTACGTTGAACCGAGCAGCGACCATCGCCGCGAGGATCGCGCCCATGGAGGTCCCGGCGACTCCGACGCTCTCGTGCCGGGCTGAAAGATCGAGGTACTCGTCTATCGCGCAGCGCAGCCAGGTCTCCGCGTCGGTCTGCAGCATGTCCTGCATGTTCGTCCCGTGGCCGGGCAGACGAGGCACCACCACGGTGAAGCCGGCTTCGTGAAGCCGACGCGCCAGCGGAGCGAGACGACCGGGCCATCCGGTCCATCCATGGATCAGCAGGATCGCTCGCCGGCCTCCCGAAAGCTCGATCCGCCGCCCGAGCTCGTGAATTGTTGTATCCGCGGGAACCCGGTCTATGCGCATATCGTGATGCTGAACGCCGGACCGGCTCGTGTCAAGCGATCACGATCAGGGACGCATGACCGGTGAAGCGCCGTCGATACGCCCTGCGGGCGCCAATGCTTATCCTTGACCTCGATCAGGGCGACGGTTATGTTTCTTGCATATGGGCAGACGGAGCGAACCCGTGCATATCTTCCACCTATACCGCAAGGACGGCACGACGGTGTTCCTGCACCCATTTCGCAAGGTCGACAGGCTCTACGCGCTCCTCGAGAAGTCGGAGATCAAAGGCCACTACGGCAGCGAACCGCGAGTGGAGTCACTCACCCTGTTTCGAAACGAGCTCTACCGTCTGGTCGAGCAGGAAGTGAAGGGGTGGGTGACTGACTCACGGTTTCTCCCGCGGTTCCTCATCTCTTCGGCAGTTTTCCTGGTGGCGTTCCTCTTCTTTTCCTTTGTTATGCTCACCCCGATCCCGGTACTCGACGAACTCGCGATATCCCTGGGTCTGTCAATCCTGACCTATATCGTACTCGGCAAGAAGGACATGAAGTCTGAAGGCGCGCTGAAGCGCCGGATCGCGCTGCGCACGAAGGTAGACGCAATCGTCTTCACCGAGAACGAGTTCGTCAAGCTCGTCGAGGCCGAGCTGATCGCGCGCGAAGGGCAGAAGGCGGACCAGTTGGTGCGGGAGCTCATCGATTCCGACAGGGATCTGATTGTCGCCGACCATGAACCGGAAGCCGAGCAGATGGTGGAGTATCTCGACGCGACGTTCCACTCGCACAGCTTCAAGAAGACGGAAAAGCGGCTGAAGCGAATGGAACGCGAAGATACCGAGTATCGTCACGCGATCATGCGAAAATGGCTCGAATCGAGAAAGATCGACGTGCCTCTGCTGTCGCTCTATATGGACCTCAAACGAACGACGCGAACCGGAGTCTAGAAGACCGGCTCATCCTCGAGTCTCTCGCCAAGACTCTCGAGATCGATGGCCCGGAGGTCACGCTGGAGCTGACGCGTCGCGAGGCTGATCTCGAGCAGTTGGACCGCGGGAGTGAAGGTCGGATCGAGCTCGATCGCCCGCTGGGAGTATTCGATTGCCGTTTCCAGATTGCCGATTGCGGATGCGCGCCATGCTTCGAGGTAGTACTGATCCACGAGATCGCGCAACGCCCGTCGTCCCTCGTCGCCAAAATTGAGGCGCGCCTGAACGCTGAACCGGTCGGGGTTCCTGAACTGTGTCGCGAGATCGAGGTTGTAGTTGACGTCGACGCTCATGTCCGCGAGGACCAACGAAGCGCCCATCGAGATTCGAGAGCCGCCCCATCGCAGCAGCACGCCGGCTTGAGCCGAGAAGAACGACGTGACACGGACGGATACCCCAGCTGAGCCGCCGAGCGGCGGCGGAGGAACGTCGCGGGCGAACGAGACGGGAACGATGAGATCGGTTGCGACGATCACCGGTCTGGCAGGGCGGTACGCGATGCCGGCAGTGATCTGCGACGGCAATGGCTCGCCCTGCACGGGTAGCCCGAAGTTCCGCGCCGCCACGCCGGCAGCGAAGTTCGGTGCTCTCGCGGAGAACGTCTTCAAGAGGTCGAATCGTGACAGTACGCCAATGTCGGCGGCGAAACCGACCGCGGACTGATTGGGGGCAATCTCCTGGGGTACGTGGCGGTACGCGCTCTTCAGCGTCGCCCCGACGGCGATGCCGGGAAACGAGTAGGAGCGCAGGAAGTTGTAGGAGGTATTGATGCCGACGGTACCTTCGCTGTACCGACCGCCGGACACCTGACGGCTCGTGGTGTCGTAGCGGGTGAACGGAACATGCAGGAACTTCCCTCCAATCGCGAGGCCGAGATCAGATACGCGTCGCGTGTAGACCAGTCCTTCGATTGCGGTATCCGCGATCCAGTTATTGTGCACGAACGTGAGCTCCGTGAACTCGAGTGTCGAGCTGGCCGCCGGGTTGGCGTCGAAGAAACTCGCATCGCTCGCGACCGCGGTGTAAGCCTGACCCATTCCTTCGAACTGGCCGCCTACGGGGATGATGAGCGTGGGGAATATCGTGAGGCCGACGTTGTCAATGCGACTCTCGGCGCCCGTGCCGATCGAAGCGTAGATGTCCGCAAACTCGACGGCTCCCAGAGGAGCAACGACAAGGAGGAATCCTATGAGAACTGAGGTCGCAACGTGATCGCGAACCGAACGGCACACCATCGCTCCCAGTATACTTCCAGTCCCGCCGTTTATCCATCGTACCGTGCTCCGGCGCGGGAGGGGGACGACCAGGTCATGCTCCACGAGGGAGTGGTTTTTGTCGATACCTGTAGTAGTATCTAGAGGTGAGGGGAGCTCTGCTCGGTCCAGGAATCGTCGTGGTCAGACTGTTTATCGCGGTACTTCTCTTCTCGCTCCTCACGGTCCCGGCATACGCAGCCGGTATGCGAGAGTCCGACGACCCGGCCGACCGAGAACTACCCTCTCCGCAAGAGAGTCTAACGCAGGCGGACGAGAGTATCCGCGGGCAACGCTACGATGAGGCAATTCCCCGCCTCGTCGATGCCGTGACAGCCGACGACGATCAGTTGCCCGCCGCAGAGGCTCGATTCAATCGAATTCGCGAGGCCCGACAGGCCTACCTGGAAAAAGGCAGGCAGGTCGAAAGGGAGCTGCGCGAGCTGATTGCCGGCGACATCGGAGCGGAGATGGTCGTCCCCACGGCGTTCGAGGCGCTTCGGCTGATCGCCGAGATGAACGACATTCTCCCCTTCCCGAATCCCGAAGAGCGCGCGCTGATCAGTGAGCTGCAGAGCCGCGTCTTGCTGACAATTGACCGCCGACGTTTCGAAACGCTGATGCGCGCCGCCGCGGACGAGCTGGAGTCGGCCAATTTCGTGCGTGCGGTCGAGATCTACGTCAACGGGCTCGGCGAGTACGGGTTTCGGGTATCTGACACATCCGCCGACGGCGAAGTTGCCGACGGCGAAGCCGAGATCGCGGCGCTGCTCGAGACCGACGGGATTGCGATACAGATCGGCAGCTTCAACCCGGCCGACTACGAACTGATCGGCTCGCGTTTTGCCGATGCGCGAGAGACGATCCGGCGGCAGACCGTTTCCGCCTCTGAGGAGAGCTTCGCCTCGTTCGCCGCACCGTCGCAGGCGCAGGCGACGCTCATGATTGCCTCATTTGCAGCCGGCGAGTTCGACGACGCCCAGGAACAGATTGCCGGCTACCTCCCGCTCCTGCGGCAGGTGACCGACGTGTACCGAACCGTACGCGAGGCCGCGGACGTCATCTCGGAACTCGAAGCGTTCAACGCGGAACGGGCGGTCGTCAATGAAGAGTACCGCTACAACTGGCACATCAGGTTCGTTGCCGATATCGTGCTTGGCAGAGCCGGCAGCGACGGTGCGCGGCGACCGGAAGGAGTGCTGCACGCGGTGGAACGCGTGTGGGATCTCGTCGCAAACGGCCCTGTTGAGGCCACGAGCGCGTTCGGCGCGCGACGGTACGATGAAGCGATCGCAGCGCTCTTCGGTTTCGACTGGAGTGCGGTTACCTCCCCGTCCGACGACGTCGCGGTAAGCAGTCACGTCGAAGAGTCGACGGTGGCGCTCGAGAGTGTAGCTGTCTCCTACCGCACCGCCGCGGAGATCCTCAACGTATCGCGAGCTCTCGATCTGGAGGTACCGGAAGCCGAGGACATCACACGAGCCGTGGATCTCTCACCGCTCCTGGAACCGGCAGCAGAGCTCGCTGATCACGGGATACGAGCGGAGATCCTCGAAGCCGTCGCTCGCATAGGCTCGTCACGAGGGCTCGACGAAGTGGTGCGCCTCGCCGAGTCTGCCTACGACGTGGGCAGCCGGCTTGTGTCTCAGACCAACGTGTCGGCCCTGAACGAGCAACGGGCCGCCGTGCTCGAGCGAATCGAGAGACTACGGGTGCTCCTCGAGGAGTGGGAGACCTTTTCCATCGGCGTGCAATCGGCTGCACCCGGCGAGTCGAACCTGGCCGCAGATGCAGCGCCGCAGCATGCCTCCTACATCAGCGCACGAATCGATCGAGCCCGACAGTATGAGGTCGCGGTCGTTCGGCGCGTCGCGGACATCCGGCTCGGCGAGCTGAACGGGCGGCTCTCAGGGCTCCGGACGACGGTGAATACGGCAGACTCCGAGCTCGCCGCCGTTGATCCGATCTCGGATGCTCCGCGTCCGCGCTCGGCCCAGGCAGCCGAACGTCTGCGACCCCTCGTCGGGACCGTTGCCGGAACGCAAGTTGTCTCCACCGCTACAGGTTCGCTCGAAGGTCTTCGTAACGACGCGGCAACGTTCGCAGCGGAACTGCGCGATGAGCCGGACGACATCCGGCGCGACAGCCGGGTTCAGGCGGTTGCGCTCCAGGCCGAGCAGATCGCCGCAACCGTGGGAGACCGGTCGGAAGGGCTTCTGCGGCGTGCGGTGACATTGCTCGAACGGTCGCTTCGTCAGATCGCGGATGCGCGCGGGTTCGAGGAGCAGGCATTCGAGGCTGTCACTGAAGTGGATCGGCGAATTGACGAGGCGCGAACGGAAAACGAAGCGGGAAACATTCTCGAGGCGAACTCCCTCCTCGATCAGGCGGACGATCTGTTGAGCTCAAACGACCCTCGGGATGCGAGCAGTCTCTTCGCCGCAAGCCTCGAGAACTGGTACCGGCCGGAGGTCGAGCGCCAATGGGATGAGGTCAGGGAGCGTCTGTCGGTGCGGCTGAACGACGCCCGGCGGGACATCGTCGTCGCACGAGTCGAAATGCTTGCCGCCGAGGCGGCTCCGCTGATCGATCCGCCTCCGGGTGAAGACCTGCGCCCCGGCGAAGCGATGCTTCTGCTCGAGGAAGCGGAAGCGCTGTGGAGCACGGTCTATCCGCTGATCCAGAATCCCGTGATCACACCGCTCCTCCGCCGCGCCCGCATCCTCCAGTCGCAGCTGCAACAGGTGCTCAGCGAGGAGGCGCCGGGGTTCGAGCGGCTCAGTCAGACGCTGAACACGGCTCGAGTAGCCTTCCAGGAGGGAGATTTCGGTACCGCGCGACGCGCACTCGCGTTCTTCCTTGGAGAGCAGCCGCTTAACGCCGAAGCGCGCCTGCTCGACATCCGGCTCGAGCTCGAAACCGGTCAGGGATCGGCGGACGCGATCGTCCGAGGCTACGTGAACCGGTCGCTCGACGAAGTCACCGAGCAGCAAGGCGACAGCGCAGAGGTCGAGTCGGCCATTCTTGGCGCCAATGTCTCCGAAGAGATCTTCAACAGCCTCCTTCCGCTTCGATCGAAGCTCCTCGCGATCGAGGAGATCATCGAGAATCGGCCAGGCGTGGGCGCAGCAGTCCGGAACCGGATCGATGCGCTGCTCGAGTCGATCGAGGAGCTCCTCAATCCGCCGCCCCCTCCGGCTCCTCCCAATCCCCGGTTGGTTGCGGATCAGATCATCGACGGCCTGCTCGCACGCGGTGACTGGGAGAATATGCCGGTGGAGGAGCAGACCGAGATCTACGAGGAGCTCGTTCGGGTGACCACGATTCTTCCCGGGTACGAGCGCGCGACGCAGCTTATCCGGCTCATCCAGTCGTATCTGCCCACCGTCCGCGCGCCGACGGCCGCCGAGCAGGCGATCATGACCCGTGCCAACCGACTCGTACAACAGGGCGATCTCAACGGCGCGCTCGCGGAGCTCGAACGGTACCAGGCGGTCGCCGATCGGGACCCCATGCTGATTCCGGACTGGCGCAACCTGTACAACGACTTGATTCGTCGCCTGAGACGGCAGTAGGGTAGCGGCGTGCGCAAGGTCTACCTGCTCGCCGCGATGGCACTCCTGGCTACAACCGCGTGGGCACAGCAACAGTCGTATTTCGAGGCTCCACGGCTGTTCACCGAAGCGAACACCCGCTTTCCACAGCTCGCGAGTTCCGCAGATTTTGCGGTGGCCGCGTATCAGCGCATCCAGGAAGCGGGTCCTGACCGGGGTACGATTGACGTGATGGTGCAGACCACTCGCGGCGGCCTGCACTGGTCGGAACCAATCGTTGCCGTGTCCGGCATTCGATACGAAGGTTCATCGGTACCGCCGGTCTACAGCATAGCGGTGGACGATCGCGGGGAGATTCTTCTCGTCACCGTCGACTATGAGCCGGCCGACGGGAACGAGGTATCCACTACTGTGCGAATCGCACACTCGCTCGACGCCGCGCGCAGTTTCAGCGAAGTGCACGCGATCCGCGGCGATATCAGCCTCGTCTCGCCGCGTGCGTTCGCGGCCGCCACCGGCGGATGGCTGTTGACGATGGAACGGTTCGACGAGCCGTCCAACCGAATCGTCTATTCCTTCTCACGTGACGCAGATTCGTGGGACGAGCTTCGCGCGATTCCCGCGGATATCCTGCAGACGGGAACGCAGAGCGATGTGGCACATCTGCGCGTCGGAACGCGCAACGTTCTCGTCTTCGTTGGCGAGAACATCATACCTCCCGCGGTCGAACCGGGGCAGCCGGATATCGCCGACACTCCTCAGCTCTACGCGATCCATACCGACAACCGCGGAGAAACATGGTCGGCGACCAACCCGGCGACCGGCGAATCCTACCCGGAGGTCGCGGGCATCTCGGCGTCCGAACCTGTTGATGTAGTGGCCCTCGCGGAAACCGGATTGGTGATTCCCTACACGCACATGAGGGTCCTTTCAGCCGGCCTGCCGAACGCCGGAGCGCTGACCTACCAGGATATGGTCATGCGACGCCCGGCGATTGCTCAACGAGGGGATCGCCGCCTGCTCACCTTCGAGGCAGGCCTGCGCCTCGCGACCGACTCAACACGGCAAATCGCCGTCGCCGGAATCGATCGCAACGGAAACGTGGACGGTCGGATCGAGATCCTCACGGCGGCTTCGCTTCGCAGGACCGATGCCCGGGTCCCGTACAACCAACCGACGCCGGCGCTGCTCGAGACGGCCGCCTACGTGGTCGCCTACCAGGACCCGGCCCGCGGCGGGCGCGTCGTACTCTACGAGCGGAATAATGGAAACTGGCAGGATATCAGTCCGCAGGTACCGCTGGGAGTCGCAACGTACCCGGCTGCCGGGGTGATTTCAGACCGCGTCCACCTGCTCTGGCACCGGAGAACCGCGAACCAGGCGGGACTGCCCACCCGGATCGTCTATCTCGAACCGGATCAGCGGGCCCTTCCTCCCATCGTGCGGGGCGAGAACTTCGAGATCGGCAGGCGCAGCCGCTCCTCGGTTGCACGCTTCAGCTGGACTCCTCAGGAAGACGCGTCGGGCATCGTCGGGTACTCGTACATCTGGACGCGCGATCCGCAGGCCCATGTTCCAGCGCCGCCGGACCCCTCTACGGCGACGAGCGTCTCCTTTACCGCCGACGACGACGGCGAGTGGTACCTGCGAATCCGGGCGGTCGACCGATCCGGGAACTGGTCTGAACCCACAACCGCCGAGTTCTTCCGCGATACGACGCCGCCTGGTCGGGTAGCCTTCCAGCGGCCGGCGCTCGACGAAGAGGGGTTTCTGACGTCGAACACTTTCACGCTTCGCTGGAATCCGCCCGATGACGACATCATCGGCGGCTACTTCGTGGATTTCGTCTACATAGATGACGAACGGGCGGATGTCGACCCGAGCGACCTTCCGGTCGTCTCGCCTCCGCACCGGGACCTGCGACGAGTGGAGGAGATCAGCCGCACGAACTACGACGATGGGCTCTACGCGCTCGCCGTCACCGCGGTGGATAGCGTGGGAAACATTGGCGAGCCGGCCGTGCTCCTCGTCAGGATGAACAAGTACATTCCGGTCACCGAGATCTACACGGTCGCGGCGATTCCGGATCCGCTCGGGCGGTACAATCTGAACATCCTCGGGCGGGGATTCACGGCTAATGGAATCGTCGAACGAGTCATCGTGGACCGCGATCGTCGACCGCCCTACGACTATGTCTACGACCGCGGGAGCCCGGGGTTTCGGGTGTTCGGCGACAGGAGCATGTCGGGACCGCTACTCGACAATCTCGAGAGTGGGGAGTACTACATCGGCCTCTACCACACCGAACGCGGGATCGAGTTCTCCGATATCAGGTTGACGATCGAGCGCAACGGAACGGTCAAGTTCGGTGACTTCACCGTCGTAGCCGGCCCCGACTTCGCGGTGCGCCCGGTCATCCGGATGATCGACGGGACAACCGCGATCGTCTGGGTCGTGATCGCGCTGATGCTTGCCGCCGCAGTCTTCTCCGCTACCCGGTTGGTCTTCGTGGCGCGCGAGGGGGTTCAGCTGCGTCTGGAGGCGCGGGCACTGATCGCAGGCAAGCCGGGGCTGATCGCCGGGCGGGAGCAAAGGATACAAGAGATGCGTAAACGTGGAATCGGATTGCGGTTCAAGTTCGCCTTCTTCGTCGTCGTGCTTGTCATGGCGGTGGTCGGGATGGTCTCGGTCGGACTCGGGACTGCGACCCTCAACACGCAGCGACTCGTCCTGCTGCGCGGCCTGCAGGACCGGGTGGATGTCCTGATGGAGAGCATGGTCAACAGCGCCGAACGGCCTCTCCTCGACCCGGACACCAACACCCTCGATCTCGACGCGCTGCCGGTCGGCGTCCGCGCCATGGATGAGGCGCTCTACGCGACCGTGAGCGGACCTAAGAGCTCGATCCAGACCGACCATCTGCCGGAGGGCTTCAACTACGTGTGGGGCACCAACGACCCGCGTCTGCGCGCGCCGGGCGCCGCGAGCGTGGAAGCGCGCGAGGAGCTGCTCGCGTCACGGGGAGCTCAGGGTATCGAGCGTACCGGGGTTCCGCCCGATACGCCGCTCGACCTCGGTCGTACGCAGCTCGATGACCCGGTGAGCGAGAAGATCGAGACTATCGCGATCCTGATCGACAGGATCGCCGGCGAGCGCATGAACGCGCTCGTGCGCGAGCGGGAGCTCACGTTCGCCGTCTCCAACGATCTGCGGCAGGAAGTGAACGCGATGATCACGCGGGGTGAGGATCCGGCACGGCTCGAAGAGGACCGCCAGCGTGCCCAGCTCACCCTCGCGAGCCTGAACCGCCAGATCAACACCTCGCTCGAGCAGGTGACCGTCGATGCACTCGCCCTCATCCGCCACGCGGAGCACCGCGCGATTCTCGACGCCGGATCGCCGGAGCGCGCAGATGGCTCGGCCTATCGTGAGCGGTTGTACGAGGCGGTCGCGCGCGCGAATTACGAGATTCCGGACTCGATGCAGCAGATCGAGGCGGACATCACCCGCGCCTACACCGCGCTCGCCGGATCCGATGCGTTCGGCGCGCTTGTGAACAGCCCGGTCAAGACCTTCCCGGTGTTCCACCCCGCGGACTACGACCAGCAGGTGAGAGACTTCCTCTTCTACCAGGTAGTCGTCGACCCGGACATCTCGATCTTCCCCTTCGACCGTGAGGCCATCGAACGGATGGACGACGCGGACCTCGAGGCGCTGAGCTACTTCCGCGGGTCAATTCGCCTGGGAGTGGCAACCGACCTGATCCTCGAGCAGATCGACCAGGCGCAGGCCGACATCATCCGGATCACCGTGATCATCGCGCTCGCCGCGATCGGCGCGGGGATCGCCGGCGCCCTGATCCTCGCCACGATCGTCGTCATCCCCATCAACAAGCTCGTCAAGGGCGTGGAGTTCATACGCCGTACGCAGGACAAGTCGACGCTCAAGGACCACGCGATCACCCTGAAGAGCCGTGACGAGCTCTACCGGCTCGCCGACTCGATCAACACGATGACCAGTGCGCTCGCCGCGGCGGCCGAGGCGGAGAAGGACCTCATCGTTACCTCCGACTTGCAGAAGAAGTTCATCCCTCTCGCCGAGGTGACCGACCAGGGCAAGGTTCGCAAGCTCACGATGGCACACCTCGATGTTGCGGGCGCCGAGTTCCACGGCTACTACGAGGGCGCCGACGCGCTCTCCGGCGACTACTTCACCTTCGAGTGGATCGACCGTCCGCCCGAGCAGGGTGGGACGACGTTCGCGCTCATCAAGTGCGATGTTGCAGGCCACGGGGTGAACGCGGCCTTCATCATGGTCGAAGTCGCGACAATCTTCCTCAACCGGGTGCGCGAATGGCGAGGATCCGACCGGCAGCCGAAGCTCGTGGACCTGGTCAACACGATCAACGACCTGCTCGTCGAGCGAGGGTTCGAGGACATTTTCGCCGCGATGACGATTGCGATCGTCGATACCGAGTCGGGCGCGGTCCGACTCACACACGGCGGCGACACCGAGCAGCGCGTCTTCCGCGCAGGAACCGGAAAGGTCGAAGAGCAGAACCTCAACCAGGCACCGGCGACGGGAATGTTCTCACGCGACATCTTCCCGCCCGGCATGGAATACAGCGAGTTCCGTTGGAGCCTCGTGGGCGGTGACATCCTGATTCTCGCCACCGACGGAATCGAAGAGTCGGCCCGTTATATCCGCAACGATCGGCTCGAAGCAATCGCGGCCGACGAGGAGGAGGCGGTTCGTCTCACCAGAGAGGCTGAGGCGCTCGACCCGCCGTCGAGCATCGACATCGACAGGAACACCCGCATCGCGAAGGAGGAGTTCTCCACTGCTCGCATGGTCAGAATCGTCGAGCAGCTCCAGGCGCAGGGCTCGTTTGCGCTCAAGCGGGTTCGCAACTACGATCCGAACGAGGAGCTCGCCTTCGACTACCTGGGGCTCGAACCGACGGCGCGCAACACGGTGCTCGCGATCATGGCCGCGGAGAAGGTGTTCCGCCTCGTGCCGGACACGTCGGTCGACGAACCGGTACGCGTGGACCGCGAGATCGACGAGTTCCTCCGCGACCACTTCAGCGCCTACCGGCGCTACTTCGGCTATCCCGTGCCTGACGAAGAGCGCCCCGACGCCTCCGAGACGTCGCCCCGAAAAGAATACGTCTACTATACGCACCTGCGCGAAGAGGAGCAGTCGGACGACCTCACGATCCTCGTGGTGCGCAAGAAGTGAAGCGCCGTGGCAGGGAGGCCGATAGCATGAGTATGAGACGATTGGTCTGCACACTGCTCCTGTGTACCGTGCTTGCCGGCGCACTCGGCGCCGAGTGGTACCTGGTCAACGAGACCGACACGGTGCTCTACGTGCTCGCCGATGGCGAACCGCTCGGCGACACCGGTGATCTCGATCCCGGTGCGACGTACCGACACATCCCGGCAGGCGGCGTGCTTCCAGTGCGTCCGGGCAGCGCGAAACGGGGCTTTGCCTTCACCCGGAACCTCTTCTCATTCGCTACCTTCGTCGTCGAGACGGCGGAGATGGAGAAAGCGACCGTCTCCGAGTCCGGTCTGAGGTACCTCGCGGTTGGGTCCGACCGTCTGCGCCGTGACCGCGTCGTGACGGCTGCTCAGTTCGCCGACGTTCTGGCGAAACCGCGGATCGACAACGAGTACCTC
>SLST01000417.1 GCA_007130265.1 Spirochaetales bacterium | reverse complement strand
TCCGTTGCGTGCGTGATGCCAACGAACCACATGCTGAACCCGTGGGCGATGAGCTTCAACCGAAGCAGTGGGATTACGCACTTTCGGACTTGCCCAAGGGGAGCAGCGGCGACATGCGTCTCTGCATGGGAGTGAAGACTCTCGGAAGGAACGAAGCGGAGGCGATCAAGACGCTTGGTTTCACGAGCGTCGAGCAGTATGTGACATGGGAGACCGTGGAAAACGGCGAGCGGGACGGATGGGATTTCAGCGTCTGGGACGAACAGGTGGCGATAATCCAATCCGCCGGGCTGAAATGGGTGCCGTTTCTCATCGCGGGTCCGGCGTACTCGTTACCGGACTGGTTCCGGAAGTCCAGGGACTTCGCCGGCCTTCAATGTCTCGAACACGGGCTTGAGTCCGGCGTTCAGACGATCTGGGACCTGCAGTTCAGGTCGTACGTTGATCGTTTTCTCCGAGCGATAGCGGACCGATATGGCGACAGGGATCTCATCGAAGCCGTACTCCTCGGGATTACCGGAGATTTCGGAGAGTCGATCTTCCCTGACTGGCACGGGAACTGGACTACTCAGATTCCCGGATTGTACCATTCGCACGCTGGTTACTGGTCGGCAGATCCGTACGCGCGTGCGGCGTTTCTTGCCTCCATGCGAGAGCGATATGCGACCGTCGAAGAGCTGAACGAAGCATGGGGCACCCGGTTTGCATCCTATGCCGACGTACGAATGCCGGAGCTGACGATCGATCCGCTCGAGGGTTTCCGCGTGGACGAATACACAAAGGCCGGCTCGTATTCCTGCGACGGAACCGCGGCGACGGTCCGCTGGCTTGACTTCGTGGACTGGTACCGGGCTTCAATGACCGAGTTCGCGGAGTACTGGCTGAAGACCACCCGTGACTGTTTTCCCGGTCACCTCGTCTATCTCTGCACCGGCGGGAATGCAGTTCCGTACCACGGCGCCGACTTCGCGCAGCAGTGCAGGATTGCCGCTCGGCATGACTGCGGCGTTCGTATCACGAACGAGGCCTCGAATTATGCGCGCAACTTCACCCTCACGAACTGGGTCGCTTCCTCCGGCCGCTACTACGGTGCTTATTTTGGGTTCGAGCCTGCGGGCAAGGTCACGGAGAGTGGTATCGTGCGGAGGATCTACAATGCCACTGCAACGGGGGCGGAGGAACTTCACTTCTACAGCCCCAACATACTTGGCAGCGGCGAGCGCGCAGAGATCTTCTCTGCGAATCTCAAACACCTGTTTCACACCGAGCCGGTCACACCCATTGCGGCGCTATACCCTGATGTTCCCATAGTCGTGGGCGATGTGACCTCCGTGCAGGCGAGTCTGAGCATGGAGATGCTGCGCGACTACACCGACTACCGGTTTGTTGACGACCTGACGATCAAGGACGGCATCCTGGAGGAGGTTACCTGCCTGATCATCTGCGGCGGCAGTCGGTACCGGACTGAGACACTGAGGACGATTGTGTCGTGGGTTGAGAAGGGCGGATCGCTGGTTGTCTACAATACCGAAGGCATTCGCGCCGTCGAGACCGGTGAGGACTACGGTGAGAGGCTCTTGAAGCGAACGGGTGGTGCGTTTCGCATTGGCCGCGGAGCGAGTCTCTACATACCGGTGCACGTCTCCGCACAGGCAGGTGCGCCCGATGTGCGGCCTCTGTCGGGCGTGGCTGACGTTGGTGTCGATGCGGAACTGGCCCACTATCAGGATGCCGTCTTCGAACCGATCACAGCCTTCCTGGCTGAACGGGATCTGCATGTAGTCGACGGCCGGCTCGACGGGGTCTACTGCGCCGAGACTCCGGTCGCCTATCTCGTTCTCAACACAAACGCGAGCTCGATCACTCGGGAGCTTACGCATCACGGGCGGAGGCTTCCGATTACAGTGCCCGCGGACGCGATGACAGTGCTGGAGAAACCGCAATGAGGGTGCTACATCGTCACTTCGTGTTGGGCTCGCGTATCCTTGACCTGTCCCCGGAGTACCCAGATGAGTAGAACGAAGGACTACATGGCGCCGGCGGTCGCCGTCGACGCCAAAGCTTCCCTCTGGAAGCGTGTGGTGAGGGCGAGGAGCATCTACCTTTTCATTCTGCCAACCTTGCTCTATTTTCTGATCTTCTCCTATATCCCGTATTACGGACTGACGATCGCGTTCAAGGACTTCCGGATTTTTTCGGGCCTCGCCGCAAGTCCATGGGTCGGTCTCAAGCACTTCGAGAGCATGTTTACCTCCCCCGACTTCGCTCGGCTGGTTCGCAACACCGTACTGATAAGCACGTACAGAATCGTATTTGGGTTTCCCGTACCGATTCTGTTCGCGTTGCTGCTCAATGAGGTACGGCACATGACGTATAAACGCGTCATACAGACTGTGACCTACTTCCCCAATTTCCTCTCGTGGGTCGTCTTTGGGGGCATCGTGCTGGTTTTCATCCAGCCGACCGGTATCGTCAATGCCGTGCTGAACGAACTGGGCCTCCCACGCGTCAACTTCCTCACGTCGACGCGCAACTTCGTTCCGATGCTCGTAGTTACCGATATCATCAAAGGCTTCGGTTTCGGGGCGATAATCTATCTTGCTGCGTTGTCAGGCATTGATCCTCAGCTCTATGAAGCAGCGGTGATCGACGGTGCGGGAAGACTGAAGCAGACCTGGCATGTGACGTTGCCCGGCATCAGGCCCACCATAATTATCATGTTCATTCTGTCGCTTGGTAATGTGATGAGTGCCGGATTCGATCAGATCTTCGTGCTCTACAACGCATCGGTGTATCGGGTCGCCGACATAATCGACACCTACGTCTACCGGATAGGATTGCAGAATGCCAGATACAGTCTCGGGACCGCGGTCGGCATGTTCAAAGGCGTCATCGGGTTCGTGCTGATCTTCGTGGCCAACAGCATTATCCGGCGTACCGGTGAGTACTCCCTCTGGTAGGGAAAGGGTGCTATGAAAACCAAGACAACTGTTACGGGGGATTCTCGGGTGATTAGCGGCGTGGCGCCTGCCGCAACCCTTGGGCGGTTGCGACGGAATCCACTGTGGGCCGAGATCATTATCTATACGATCCTCCTCCTGGCCGGCGTGGTCACCCTCTTGCCGATCGTCGTTGTGTTCGCCAGGTCGCTGAGTCCGAGTTATATCATCGCTCGTTATCCGTTGCTTCTGTGGCCGCGTGACCTGACGTTCGAAGCGTATGAGTACGTGTTCCAGACAAACACGCTGACGAGGTCGTTCTGGATAACGGTCTTCATCACCGTTATGGGAACCTCACTCAACCTGGGATTCACGATACCTGGTGCATTTGGGCTGTCCAAGACGCATGTGCCGGGCAATCGTCTTCTCATGGGGATCATCGTTTTCGCCATGTTGTTTCACGCCGGAATCGTGCCGACCTACATACTCGTCAATCGACTCGGGTTGCTGAACAGTCTGTGGGCCCTCATAATTCCTGTGCTCGTCAGCCCGTTCAACGTCATACTGATGCGGAACTATTTCTGGAGTGTTCCGCTCGAACTCGAAGACTCCGCAAAGATTGATGGCGCGTCCGATTTCCAGGTTCTTGTTCGGATCATCGTGCCTCTGTCGAAGCCGGCGATCGCGACCATCGGCCTGTTCTACGCGGTTAGCCACTGGAACGATTTTTTCCGGGCGCTGTTCTACATTACGGACAACACGAAGTGGCCGCTCCAGCTGTTACTTCGCTCCATCGTCATAAACAGCAACTTTCAGAACATGGGGGCCGTCGATTCAGGGCGCGAAGCATTCGTGAACCCGGAGAACATAAAGGCTGCGAGCATCGTGTTTGCCACGGTGCCCATACTGCTGGTCTACCCGTTCCTGCAGAAGTACTTCGTCAAGGGCATCATGCTTGGGGCAGTGAAGGGGTAGTCTCACAGGCACCAACACCACGATGCGCAGCTCGCGCAGGCAACACGCCGCACCCCAGTGAAAGGAGCTGACCGAATGGACGACCGTAACGCAGTTCATATCGTCTCGCATACGCACTGGGATCGCGAATGGTACCTGACGCAGGAGCAGTATCGCCTCAGGCTCGCGGATCTGATCGACCACGCGATCGACCTGCTCGACGCGGAACCCGACTTCGCGCACTTCCATCTGGACGCTCAGACGATCGTCCTCGACGACTATGCCGCCGTGCGGCCGTCCCGGATGCCTGCGCTCACGCGTCTGATCCGTGAGGGACGTATTCTCGTCGGGCCGTGGTACGAGCAGAACGACCTCTACCTCACGAGCGGCGAATCCACCGTGCGGAACCTCATGGAAGGGATCCGCGCGGCGCGTGAGCTCGGGGGAGAGATGCGCGTCGGCTATCTTCCGGACCACTTCGGGCTGATCTCGCAGATGCCGCAGATCCTTCGGCTTGTCGGGATCGACAACGCGATCTTCGGCCGCGGGTTCGACGCGCGCAGGAACGGGTTCTCCCGGTTCCGGTGGGCCGCGCCCGACGGGTCGGTAATCCTCGCCGTACACATGAGCTTCTGGTATAACAATGCCCAGCGTTTCCCGGATGGTACGCAGGAGCTGCGCTCGCTCTTTGAGAAGATCATGGAACGCGAGCAGGGGCTGAACCAGGATGGTCCCTGGCTTCTCATGAACGGCGTCGACCACCTGGAGGCGCAGGAGAACCTCGTTCCCATCCTGCAGCAGCTCCGCAGCGACCATGGCGGCCGGTATGACATCAGACACTCGACGATGCCCGCCTACGTTGGGGCACTCAGGCGATCGGCGACGGACGAGAAGCTTCCCCAGGTCGACGGAGAGCTGCGGGAGGGCGAGAGCTACAGTATCCTGAACGGGACGCTGTCCGCGCGGGTCTACCTCAAACAGGCGAATGATGTGTGCGGTGATCTGGTTGAACGGTGGCTCGAGCCGCTGTCGGTGTGGTGCGCGATGGCGAGCCTCGAGAGGGTTGACCGGGAGTACATGCGCTTCCTCTGGAAGCTCTTCATGGAAAACCATCCGCACGACAGCATCTGTGGATGCAGCCAGGACGCGGTCCACGAGCACATGATGGACCGCTACGAACGCGTGACTGAGATGGCCGAAGGACTGATCGATCGCAAGCTCAACCTGATGGCGACGCAGGTCGACGCCGCCGGCTATGACCCGGGCGATCTCAAGCTCATGGTCGCCAACATGTCGCCCCTGGCCATCGGGACGGATGCGGATGCCGTGGCGCTGGCAGCGACCGCGTCGGTCTCCTTCCTCTCGGACGACGAGGTGCGCGACTTCGAGCTCTTCGCTCCGGACGGCACGTCGGTTCCGTATCGGGTAACGACGGAGGAAGAGTGTCGCACACTCGTGCTCAGTCCCATCAACCTGCCGGGCGTTATACGCGTTCGACGCGTGGAAATCGAGTTTGCCCCGTCGGTCCCTGCCTACGGCTATACGGTCTACCGGATCGTGCGTCACGCGAAGGGCGCCAGGGTAGCAGCGCGGCCGGCAGCGCTGCTCGCCGGCTTACCGACGCCGCCGGTCCTCGAGAATGATCACCTTCGTGTCGAGCTCCGGCCGAACGGACGGTTCGATCTCACCGACAGAACGAGCGGCAAACGGTACGAGGAGGCAGGCACGTTCCTCGACGGGGTCGACGAGGGCGATCTCTACGTCAGCGTGCCGCTTGGCCCAGAGCGCGTCTGGGACGGCCCCGTGGAGTTCGTCCCGGTGGAGGATACCGGGCTTGCGCAGGAGTGCCGGTACCGGTTCACCTGGCAGATGCCTGAAGACCTCGCGGCCGCGCGCGACGACCGTGGAGGCGGGAAGTGCGACATTGCGGTGAGCCTGAAGCTCGACCGGGGCGCGCGTGCGCTCTGCGTGACCGTCACCGTCGACAACGACGCGCGTGATCACCGGTTGCGCCTCGCATTCCCTGCCGCCGGAACCGACCTCGTGCGCGCCGGAGGACAGTTCGACGTCGCGGAGCGCGCGCCGGCCGCCGGCCGCACGTGGACGCGGTCGGCGAACGGACAACCGTTCTGGAAATGGGTCGCCGCCTGTAACGGCGAGGACGGACTGGCGGTCTACGCGGTAGGCTTGCACGAGTACGAGATGACTGACGACGACTCGGCGCTCGCCGTGACGCTTCTGCGAGCCGTCGAGACGGTGAACGTGCGAGAAGCGATCCCGCTTGAGACCGATCGACAGGTGCTCGCCCAATGCCCCGGGAGACACCGTTTCACGTTTGCGGTCCGTCCCTTCGACGGGTTGCCCGCAGCGCGCCTGACGGCGGAGGCCGAGCTCTTTCACATGGGTATCCGGACGAAACAGACGCCGGTGGAGGATCCGCGGTGGTTCCAGGGCAGAAGCTGGGTGCAGGACTCCGCCGCCGAAGGCGCCTTCCGCAGGCCCGATCCGAACGCGGCACGGCCGCGATGGCCGCGTTCGGGATGTCTTCTGAAGACCGACGGTCCGGTTCACGTATCCGCGATCAAGTGGCACGAGCGCGAGGAGGCCGCGGTGGTCCGTCTGGTGAACCTCGGGTCGAATGCGGCGCGCGCGGGGATCGCGTTCAGCGTTCCGTTGGAGCGGGCCTGGTTGACCAATCTCCTCGAGGAGGAGCTCTCGGACGCGCAGATCGACCAGCATGGAGTGATCTCAGTCGAGGCCGCTCGGCGGCAGATCGTGACCGTTGCCGCCGAGGCTGCCGCGTCGGAGTAGTTCGGAGCCGAAGGAGAGCTACTTCCCCGGCACCCGGTCCGGCAGGATGATCGAAGGATCGCGCTGGAGCTGCGCGACGAGCCAGCTCGCCGCGCGAGGCGCGTCGAGAAGCCGCAGGGTGCACTCGCCTATCCGGCCAATCCGCAGCGCGCCGATCTCCTTCAGGTGCGGTTCGAGTCGGGGGTACTGATCCCACGTGTTGGTCGTGTGTTGGTGCATCGTGACGGGAATCTCGCGCCCGTCGGCCGTCATGCTGTAGAGCCGGATTGGCCTCCGTTTGACGGCCCACGGCATGCCTGACCACTCCTCGCAGCCGTGGAAGAACGTACAGCATTCGAGTCCCACCCCGATGATGAGCACCTTCCCGCTCCAGTCGACGAGCCGGCGGTACGGACCGTTCGTCGAGCACGGCGTCGTGTCCCTTTCGTGGCCCTCTACGAGCTCCTCAGCCCGGGCACCGATCGCCGCGATGCTGTGGGTTGGATGGAGGCTGCGGACGGCTTCCGGGCGGCTGCGGAAGACATTGGTGAGGGTGCCCACGTTCGACGGCGTGTGGCTTTGGTGAAACACCGGTTGTCGAGGCGTTACTACCGCGAAGGTATGTGTTGGGACCGCCACCGTCCCACCCGTGCCGACCGTCTCGAGGAGCGCATCGATCACGGTGTCGGCGCCGCCGGACACCGGTCCAAGCGCACGCAGGGAGCTGTGCACCAGCACGAGGTCGTTCTCTGCGAGACCCGTCTCGCGAAAGGCCCTGGACAGTTGCGCCTTTGTCCGTGAATCCGGCATGATGTCATTGTAAGCACCGGAGAGGAAGACTGCAATGAACCAGACCAGGATCGTCGTGAACCGTGAGTTCACCATCGGCGAGATCGACCCCAGGCTCTTCGGGTCGTTTCTCGAGCACCTTGGCCGGGCCGTCTACGAAGGTATCTACGAGCCCGGCCACCCGGAGGCCGACGAAGAGGGCTTTCGCCGGGACGTCATCAGTCTCGTGCGCGAGCTTGGCGCGACCGTGGTGCGCTACCCGGGAGGGAACTTCGTGTCGGGCTACAACTGGGAGGACGGCGTCGGCCCAAGGACCGAGCGGCCCCGCAGACTCGACCTCGCGTGGCGGAGCGTGGAGACGAACGAGGTGGGGCTGAACGAGTTCGTGCAGTGGACGCGCAAAGCTGGCGTTGACCCCTACCTCGCGGTCAACCTCGGGACGCGCGGTGCGGAGGAAGCGCTCGCGCTCGTTGAGTACTGCAACCACCCGTCGGGGACGAGCCGGAGCGATCTGCGTGCGGCGCACGGGTTTCGCGAGCCCCACGGGGTCAAGCTCTGGTGCCTGGGTAACGAGATGGACGGCCCCTGGCAGATTGGGCACAGGACAGCCCACGAGTACGCGCGCGTGGCTACAGAGACTGCGAAGGTCATGAAGTGGGCCGATCCCACGATCGAGCTCGTCGCCTGCGGGAGCTCAGGCCGCAACATGGCGACCTTTCCGGAGTGGGAGGCTACTGTGCTCGATCACACCTACGAGCATGTGGACTATGTCTCCCTGCACAGTTATTACGGAAACCGGGACAACGATCTGCCGGCCTACCTGGCGAGGTCGCTCGATATGGACGCCTTCATCCGGAGTGTTGTCTCGGTAGCAGACTACGTGAAGGCCAGGCGACGCAGCGCGAAGACGATCAACCTCGCCTTCGACGAGTGGAACGTCTGGTTCCACTCGAACGAGCAGGATCGCAAGATCGAACCGTGGTCGGTTGCGCCGCCGCTTCTCGAGGACGTCTACACGCACGAGGACGCGCTGCTCGTAGGGTGCCTGCTCATCACGATGCTGAAGCATGCAGATCGGGTGAAGATCGCCTGCCTTGCGCAGCTGGTGAACGTCATCGCGCCCATCATGACCGTGAGGGGAGGCCTCGCCTGGCGACAGACGATCTACTATCCGTTCATGCACGCGGCAAGCCTTGCGCGGGGAACCGTTCTGCAGACGCGTGTCCACTGCGCTACCTACGATACCAGGGATTTCGGCGAGGTGGATCTTCTCGAGTCGGTTGCCGTGCACGATCCGCACGAGGCTGTGACCACCGTTTTCTGCGTCAACCGCGGACGTGAAGCCCTGTCCGTCGACATCGATCTGGGCGAGCTCGGCACGGAGGCGAAGCTCCTGCACACGACCCTGGCCCATGACGATCCGAAGGCGACGAACGGCCCGGACGGCGAACAGGTCGCTCCGGCCGCGCTGAAGGAACGAATGGTGACGAACGGGACGGTAGCCGTCACGCTCGCCGGACTGTCCTGGAACGTGCTGCGTGTTGTTCCCACCCGCTGACGCGCACCGATCTGCCGACACGTTATCGGCGACGATACTCCTCGTCGAAGACGAGGAGCTGCTCGCGATCGAGGAGGGAATGTCGCTCAAAGAGCTCGGGTACGAGGTGATCGTAGCCGGCACCGGGACAGAGGCCGTAGAGGCTGCTTCAGGCGATCGCGGTGTTGACCTCGTGTTGATGGACATCGATCTCGGAGACGGCATGGACGGAACCGAGGCCGCTGAGCTCATTCTCAGACGAGGCGACCTGCCGGTGGTCTTCCTCTCGTCTCACACCGAACCGGAAGTCGTGGAGATGACCCGTCGGATCACCTCGTACGGGTACGTGGTCAAGAACTCCGGCCCCGCCGTTCTTGACGCGTCAATCCGGATGGCGCTCAAGCTCTTCGAGGTCCGACAGTCGCTGCGAGCAAGCGAGGAGAAGCACCGACGCCTGTTCGAGACCATCTCCCAGGGCATCGTCTACCAGGCGATGGATGGCTCCATCGTCTCGGCGAATCCGGCCGCGGAACGTATGCTCGGTCTGACCCTTGACCAGATGCGCGGGCGAACCTCACACGATCTGCGCTGGAGGATGATCCGGGAGGACGGCTCTTCGGTTCCCGGGAGCGAGCATCCCACGATGATCGCGCTCCGCACAGGGCGTCAGGTCGGGCCGGTCGTCCGCGGCGTGTCCAATCCGCAGGCGGACGGGTATGTGTGGCTGTTGGTCACGGCGATCCCGCTCTTCCACCCCGGCGATGAACGTCCGTTTCAGGTGTACGCGACATTCGACGATATCACGGCGCGTCGGGCCGCCGAGAAGGCGCTTGATGAGAACGCCGATCTCTATCGCGCGGCCTTCCTGGACATGCCGATCCCGGTGGGTTTCATCAATCGAACCGACGGCTCGATCATCTTCAACGCCGCCTTCTCCAGCACCTACGGGTACCAGCCGGCAGATCTGCCGACGATCAGAAGCTGGTGGCACTCTGCGTACCCTGACGAAGCGTACCGCGCAGCAGTGCGACGCACCTGGGAGGAGGCCAAGTCGAAGGCCGAGCAACATGGCTCGGCCATCGAAGCGGCCGAATACCAGATACAGGACAAGTGGGGTCGGCATCGTGTCGTACAGATCTCAGGTGTCAAGGTGCAGCACTACCTTGTTGTTGTCTTTCTCGATCTGACCGACCGAATCCGGGCAGAACAAGAAGTGAGAACGCTGCTCGGTGAGAAGGAGACGCTGCTGCGCGAGGTGCATCACCGGATCAAGAACAGCATTGCGCTTGTCGAGGGGCTGCTCGCGGTGCCGGCCGGTACCGTCGAGAACCCGGAGGCTGCCACGATCCTCGAAGGGACGATTGGACGGGTCCGAAGCGTTCGCCTCCTCTACGATGCTCTCCTGGTCGGTGACGACTACCGGGCGGTCTCACTCGTGACCTATCTCGAGCGCGTTGTGCAGCTGCTCTCGCGCCTTTTTCCGGAAGGAGTCGACGTCGTGTTCGAGCACGCAGACGACATCCCCACCGTCGACCCGCGGCGACTCGTGTCGATCGGCATTATCGTGAATGAGCTGGTGACGAATGCCATGAAGCACGCGTTTGCCGATCGCGTCTCAGGTACCGTGAAGGTGATCGTAACGCGAGAGGCGGACCGAGTGAAGCTTAGCATTGAAGACGACGGACGCGGCCTGTCGGAGGAGGCGGCAACGGCCGGCGGCATGGGCATGACGCTCGTGCGGATGCTGTCCGATCAGATCGACGGGACGCTCACCATCGAGGTCTCGCACGGGACGAGGACCGTCATAACGTTCGACCCGTGAGTGGGTAGTGGCAGGCGAGACGGTGGCCTTCGGTATCGTCCGCTGTGGGCCGCAAGGCCGGCGCTTCATGCCGGCATCGGTCCCGGGCATAGGGGCACCGGGTGTGGAAGACGCATCCGGCCGGCGGGTTCGTCGCATCCGGCTGGTCTCCGGAGAGGATGATCCGGGGCGGTCGTTCCGCGTCGTCGGTTCGTACTACCGGCACCGCGGAGAGGAGCGCCTCCGTGTAGGGGTGCGCGTAGCATGTGAAGAGGCGGTCGGCCGGCGCGACCTCCATGGTCCGCCCCAGGTAGAGGACGACGACGGTATCCGCGATCGCCCGGACCACGCCAAGATCGTGCGAGATGAAGATGTAGGCGAGCCCGAGCTCCTCCTGGAGGTCCTGCATCAGGGTGACGATCTGCGCCTGGATCGATACGTCGAGCGCGGACACCGGTTCGTCGGCAACGAGCAGATCGGGGTTGAGAACGAGTGCGCGGGCGATCGCGATGCGCTGGCGCTGCCCGCCTGAGAACTCGTGCGGTCGCCTCGTGCGGAATGCCGGATCGAGCCCCACACGCTCGAGAACCGCGTCGACGCGGTACCCCCGCTCCTCGGCCGACAGCCGGTGATGGACCCGCAGCGGCTCGTCAACGATGGACAGAAGCGTGTGGCGCGGATTGAGGGATGAGTAGGGATCCTGGAAGATCATCTGCACGCGGGCACGCACGTGCGCTCGGAGCCTGCGCTCCGTCATGTGGGCGATGTCCTCGCCCCGGAAGCTGATGCGCCCGGCCGTCGGTGGGTAGAGCCGGACGATGCACTTCGCAAGCGTCGATTTGCCGCTTCCCGACTCACCGACGATTCCGATCGTTCGGCCACGTTCCAGCTCGAAGGAGACATCGGTGACCGCGTGCACCCGGCCGCTCCTGCGCTGCAGGAGTCCGGTCTTCACCGGAAAAGTCTTCGTCAGCCCGGAGACTTCCAGAAGCGGAGGTCCGTTCATGCAGCCCCTCCCGGATGGAGGTAGCAGCGGACCTGATGACCCTCCTCCACCTCCACGAGCGGTGGTACCGCCGAGGGGCAGCGGGCGAAGGCGCGGGGACACCGCGGTGCGAATCGGCATCCGGGCTGAAGCGCGTCGGGCGCCGGCACCGTACCGCGAATGGGACGCAGACGTCTCTTCGCCTCACTGATCGAGGTGACGCAGGCGAGCAGGCCCTGCGTATACGGATGGAGCG
>SLST01000493.1 GCA_007130265.1 Spirochaetales bacterium | reverse complement strand
TGTACATCCCGCCGCACGCGCCGGCGCCGGGGCACGCGGCGCACTCGATCGCGTGTCGCTCTTCGTCGGTGATCCGGCCGGCACTGAATGCGCCAACCGCTTCGAACGCGCTGACGATGTCGACGGGCTTGCCGCGATGCTTGCCGGCTCGGATCGTGCCTCCGTAGACGAAGATTGCCGGCACATCCATGCGTGCCATGCCCATGACGGTCCCGGGGATCGTCTTGTCGCATCCGCCGAGTCCGAAGAGGGCGTCCATCGCGTGTCCGCGGGCAGCGAGCTCGATGACGTCGGCAATCGTTTCCCGGCTGATGAGCGACGCCTTCATACCCTCGTGGCCCATCGCTTCGCCGTCGGTGACGACGAAGGTGTGGAAGGTCATCGGCATCACCTCGAGCGACCGAAGATGGTCCGCCGCCTGCTTCGCGAGATGTCCTATGTGGACATTGCACGGGCTGACGTCGCTGTCGGCGCTCGCTATACCCACGATCGCCTTGGTGAAATCCTCGTCGGTGAATCCGACGGCCCGCAGCATCGCCCGGTTCGCCGTGCGCGACACCCCCTCGGTCATCGCTCGGCTGCGTCGATTCAACGGTTCAGACACGAGTCCCTCCCTGGTTCAGCAGGCTACGCGGAGAATCCGCTCATGTAGGGGAGCCGCGACGTTGTCTCTTCGATCGCCTCCCGGTTATCGAGCAGGAGAGCCGTCGAATCCCAGCTCCCGCTGAGCAGCGACTGCCGGTACGTCTCGACAAAACCCATCGGGTGGCGCTCCTCGCCGCAGCGGACCTCCCGCGCCTCGAGGTCGACCTCGATCTCGGCGGACGGATCGGACTCGACGCGTCGCATCAGCGATTCGATCGCCTGTTCTTCCAGGGTTACCGCAGGCACGCCGAGCGCGTTGCAGTTCCCCGCGAAGATCTCGGCAAAACTCTCGCCCACGATTGCCTTGATCCCCCACCGCATGAGCGCCTGCGGAGCATGCTCACGGCTGCTTCCGCAGCCGAAATTGTTGTTGACGAGCAGAATACGTGCGTTTCGGTACCCGGGATCGTTGAACGGGTGATGGGTGGTCTCTCCGGACTCGGTATAGCGCACGTCGCGGAACACGTACTCGCCAAGCCCGTCGAAGGTGACGACCTTCATGTAGCGGGCCGGGATGATGCGGTCGGTATCGATATCGTTTCCACGCACCGCTATGCCGGAGCCGGCTATCCAGGTGACCGCCGGTGATCTCGTGCTCATGTTCCCTCCTGGGCGACCGGCGCGCCGGCACCCTTGCGGACGTCGACGACTTCGCCCGCGATCGCTGCCGCGGCGACCATCGCCGGGCTCATCAGGAGCGTTCGACCGGTCGGCGACCCCTGACGACCGATGAAATTGCGGTTTGAGCTGCTCGCGCAGATCTCGCGACCTTCGAGCTTGTCGGGGTTCATCGCGAGGCACATGGAGCATCCCGCTCCCCGCCACTGGAATCCGGCACGCACGAAGACCTCCGGCAGGCCCTCCTTCTGCGCCTGTATCGCGACCTGCTTGCTTCCGGGAACGACGAAGGCGCGGACTCCCGGCGAGACTCTCTGCCCGTCGGCGATTCGAGCCGCTTCCCGAAGGTCGGATATGCGGGCATTCGTGCACGAACCGATGAACGCGACGTTGATCTTCGTCCCGGCGATCGGCGCTCCGTCTTCGAAACCCATGTGCCGGTACGCCGCCTCGGCAACTTCGCGAGTGCCTGTCGGCAGCGAGGCGATCCTCGGCATCTGCTGTGAGACCGAGACCGCCTGTCCCGGGTTGATGCCCCATGTCACCATCGGTTCGAGGCTCGATGCGTCGAGCTCGTAGACGTCGTCGTACTCGGCGTCAGGTCCGCTTGCGATGCCGCGCCACCACTCGACGGCGCGATCGAAGGCGTCGTCTGCCGGGGCGTAGCGGCGACCACGAAGGTAGTCGAAGGTAGTTTCGTCCGGGTTGACGTAGCCGACGCGGGCACCGCCCTCGATGCTCATATTGCAGACGGTCATCCGTCCTTCCATCGACAGCGCATCGATAGCCGGACCGCCGTACTCATAGGCGTAGCCGATTCCGCCCTTGACACCGAGGTCTGCGATAACCCGCAGGATGATGTCCTTGGCCGACACGCCCGGTGCGAGCGTGCCGTTGACCTGGATCCGCCGCACCTTTGGTCGAGCCATCGCGAGGCACTGCGTCGCGAGGACGTCACGAATCTGACTCGTCCCGATACCAAACGCGATCGCGCCGAAGGCGCCGTGGGTCGACGTATGCGAGTCGCCGCAGGCGATGGTCATCCCGGGCTGGGTAGCACCGAGCTCCGGACCGACGACGTGTACGATTCCCTGGTGCTCGGTCGTCAGGTCGTAAAACTCTATACCGTGCCTCCTGGTGTTTCGTTCGAGGGCCTGCATCATCTGTTCCGCGAGCGGGTCCGCGAAGGGTCGCTCCTGGTTCGCCGTGGGTACGATGTGGTCGACCGTGGCGATGGTGCGCTGCGGATAGAGGACTTCAAGCCCGCGTTCCTCGATCATCTGAAACGCCTGGGGCGAAGTGACCTCGTGAATCAGGTGCAGTCCGATGAACAGCTGGTCCTGACCGGTGGGCAGGGTCGTGATCGTGTGCAGGTCCCACACTCTGTTGAAGAGGTTCTGTGACATCTGATCTCCTCTCGTACCGGCTACGGCGTCAACGTCTCGCCGCGGGCGATGAGTATCTTTCCCGTGCGGATCATCTCGAGCAGGCCGTAGCGCTCAAAGACTCTGCTGACCGCGTCGAGTTTATCGCTATTCCCGGTTGTCTGAAAAGTCACGCTTCGTTCGCCAAGGTCAACCGTTTCACAGTCGAGTGCTTTCGAGAGCTGCAGCACTTCTCCGCGAAGCTCGGGCTCGCAATGCACCTTGATGAGCGCGAGCTCGCGGTGGATGACGTCGTCGGTCGTCCGGTCGGTCGCGTGGACGACATCGACGAGCTTGTTCAGCTGCTTGAGAATCTGGTCGAGTGTCTTGCGGTCGCCGGAGGCGACAATGTTCATCGTGGAGAAGTCGGGGTCCGGCGCCGGGGATACCACGAGACTGTCGATATTGTAGCCTCGTCGAGCGAAGACCAGCGCAATACG
>SLST01000049.1 GCA_007130265.1 Spirochaetales bacterium | reverse complement strand
GGAACCCCAGCGCGATCGACAGAAAGCTCAGCGCGATCAGCACGAGGATCACGTACTGCACTCTGATCATGAGCCCCGAACCAACGATTCCGAAGAGAGCGAGCACCACCATCGTCACGAGCGCGACGACGACCGCCGGAACGCCCGGCAGGAATGGCCCGACGGCCTCGGCAAAACCAATCGTATAGAGCGCGACCGACAGGCTCTGGCTGAGATAGAGCGGAACCCCAATGCCGCCGCCTGCCTCATACCCGAGCACGCGCGACACCATGAAGTATGCGCCGCCGGTTTCCATTCGTTCGTTCGACGCGATACTCGACACGGACAGCGCCGTGATCAGGGTGAGCGCGTTCGCGATTGCGACGATCGCCAGGGTCTGCCACAGCCCCGCGTGCCCCACGACCCAACTGAATCGAAGATACATGATGACACCGATGATCGTCAGGAAACTCGGCGTGAACACCCCGCCAAAGGTGCCGAGGGACCGGACCCGTCCGTCGGCGGTACCGTCCTGTATGGAGATGAAGTCGGTGTCAACAACTTCGCCGCCGATTCCTCGAGGGCGCCTCGGCGTATGCCAGAATCCAAACCGTCGGTCAGCCATCCATCCGCACCATGAGAAGGAAGCATACCGACTCTGGAGGTCTGCGTGAAGAAGGCCCGCTTTCGCGGGCCTGACTGAAAGGCTGCGCGCCGCTTGCTCTCTCAACCAACGTCTACCATGCGGTAGAGTCGCCGTCTGGACAACCCGGTCCCTGATCGCAGGTATGCCAAGCGGCCGCAGCTTGCCGTTTGCCTTGGGTATCCAAATCCGCCGTACTGCGCTGGAACGGTATGTCTTTTCCCGAGCTCCTCCGCGAGTTCACCCAACCAATTCGCCTCTCCGTACCGCTCGACAGCCTCGAACGTCATACCGTCGACACCTGCCGCGCCTCCGTTGGCCTTGCAGCGTTCTCATACGCCACCTCAAGCACATCGGTGCCCTACAGCTTCTCGTAGAGGTTGTAGAAACGGAACTCGGGTGATTCCTTCGCTTTCGCATGCAGCGCCGTCCGCAACTTCCCGACCTTCTGTAGGGTTGGCAGACTCATCGCTACTACGGGCCTCTCCGCCACCCCAGACAGCCCGGATGCCTTCCTCGCGGAGCTCCGGCTGCGCCTCACGCTCGCTGCCCCTCCAATCAAGGGCCGTCTTGAAGTGCTTCAGTCCAGTTGATCACCTCCTTGAACCGCTCCAGGTGCTACCGGTCGGAACGATAGCTGCCGGGTGGGATTCGCACCCACTGGAGACGAAGCGCCTTGCACGGCGCACTGAGAAATCCGGCCTACATGATAGAGAGGAACAGCGCGATGTTCGCCATAATGTGCGACAGCACGGCCGGCCGTATTGATCCGGCGCGGTACGAGAGCCAGTTCCAGCATAGACCGAGAAGTGCGCCTCCGCCCGCCAGGGTTGCCGCGAGAGCGGGATCCCACGCCCGCTCCACGAGGAACGGACCAAGGTGCCATGCCCCGAACATGATGGCAGGAAAGACGATCCCCATGAACCGGTTCTCACGGAATACGGCGAGATAGGTTCCGCGCCAGAGGACTTCCTCGAGCAGACCGTTCCAGACCGCCATCGGGATCGCGATCGCCATCATGAGCGATGGGTTCTCCGGAAACCGGTGCCGCTCGGCCTCGAACGGTCCGGCGAAGAGGAACGAGAGCACGATGGGCACGATGGCGAGTAGCGAGGCGAGCCAAACCGGACGAACCGCCTCGCGCGTCGCCCCTGCGAAAAGCTCCTTCATCCGGCGCAGGCCGACGATCCAAAGAGGAAAGGCGACGCACCATCCGATCCAGTAGAGCCCATACCCGAGGCTGAAGCTCAAATGCAGCCCCAGGTGCTCGGTCGAAACGAGTACCGCATACACGGTGAGCGGCGCCAGAAAGGCCGACGCCACGACGGCAATCCGTCTCGTCGGGTCACTCATAGCTGCCTCCCTCAAAGGACGATCGACGCTGCAACGGCCACAGCGATCACTGTGAGCGTTGCCAGAACGCCGGTCCACCGGAGCGGGATGGTTCGGCTCCCGTCCGGCATCAAGGGTGTCCCGGGATCGTAGTACACGAGCAGAGAGTCGCAGACCGGGGTCTCGATTCCCTTCTTCTTCAGAAAGTCGAGAAGCTCCTCGGTCAGGTAGCGCAGCTCATCACGCGCATTCCTCGGATGTCCTTCGATGCTCGCCCGGTTCTTCTCCGCCTTCATCGCGCGAGCGAAGAAGGCCACGAGGAGCGGCTCGGGAAACATGAAGAGCACTTTGAACGCTCCGGGGGTGACCGGCACGCCGGCCTTCCGTAGACCCCCAATCGCTTCTCTCATGCCACGAACCGCGAGCACATTGAGATCCCGCGTGCGCCCCATCCGCTTCATGCTGATCCCGGCAGCGTAGAGCGCGGGAGCCAGAGCGGGCATGAGCAGCGCAACGTGATGCCTGAGCCAGGCGTCCATGTCGCGCCGGACCTGGACCTTGTAACCGCGCATCGAGCCGAGCACACGTGCAACAGCGCGCGTTCGTTCAGTGATCCGCCCGTCGGCCTCTCCAACGGGAATCGTCCACACGTGCTCCTCGTTGACGGGTACTACCTCCACGAGATGGCCTTCACGGCGACCGCCGGGCAACGGGAACCCGAGCATTACACGCTCAATACCGAGCGCCTCCACGTAGCGTCCGGGCCCCTCGGCGCAGTTGGTCATGAACAAGAAGGTAGGCACCCGCTTGTTCGCGGCGAGGGTCGCGACTATCTGGTCGACCTGGTTCTTCCGCATCACTACCATGACGAGATCGTAATCGTCGTCCGGCCCAAAGCTCTCCACGCTGTTCACTCGGGCAACCTGGATCTCGTCGGAGCCATCCTCGCGGATGACGATGCCGTGCTCGCGAATGTCGGCGAGTCGCTGATTGCGCGCGAGCATGGTGACGCCGTGCCCCGCCTCGTGCAGCCGTGCAGCCATGAGACTCCCTAGCGGACCCGCGCCGAATACTAGTATCTTCATCTCTTGCCTCCTGCACGGCAAGATAGCCCGAGGACCCTGGGATCCGGAACTGACGAAAGTGAGGGTAGGGTCAGGTTTTGCTGTTGGGAAGGAGCCCTAACTCTCGAGCTCTCGCGATTGCCTCCGTGCGCCGGGAGACCATGAGCTTAGAGTAGATATTCGTCGTGTGCCATTTCACGGTACCGACGGACAGAAAGAGCTCATCCGCTATCCCCTGGTTCGATCTGCCCTGCCCTGCCAGATGCAGCACCTCGCGCTCCCGCTCGCTGAGCAAAGGTCGAGTGGATGTTTCACCCTCTGCCCGTCCGCCTGATTCCCGGATCAACTCGGTCGCGAAGCGTGCCCACGGACGGCCCGGAGCAAGTCGCTTGAGCAGGGGCAGCACAGGATCCGTCTCATCGGCTGCGCCTCGTTCATCCAGGAAGCGCTGAGACATGCCCTCCGCCCAGGCGATCTCGATCGCACGTACGAGCGGTTCCGCGGTCGACTTGGTACTCAGCCGTGCCTTCACGAGCAGGGCCTCAACAAGCACCAACCTACGGTGCGCCGCAGTGGCGAGCTCTTGCACGCGTTCTACCACCGCCGCCGCTTCCCGCGCCCGGCCCTCGACAATCGAGAGTCGCGCATGCACAAGCCATCCCTCCTCCGTGAAGAGTTCAGGGGTAGCTTCCGCTGTGAAACCGCTCGCGTCAAGACACTCACGCGCGTTCTGCGAATCGCCGAGCGCGAAGTAGACTCGGGCCTTCCATGTTCCGAGAAGCGCCACCAGTTGGTCGGGTAGTCCTGATTCGCGCCGGGTCGACTCCGCCGCGGTGATCGACTCGAGGGCGCCCACCAGGTCACGACTCGAGAATCGCACCATCGCCTCCACACACCGGCACCAGGCCGCGATCATCTGCTCATCGCCGCAGAGCTCGATCCCCTCCCGTGCGAGGTCTGCCGCCTCGGCAAGCGATCCCCGCTCCCGTAACACGGCCGCCCGGACTGCTCTCAGCGGCCCAACTCGAGACGCCCGGTGAAGTCGATGCTCAAAGACATACCGATCGAGCGCATCGCACACGATCAGTGACTCCGTGAGCCTACCGCACTGCCAATGCAGACTGGCAAGCTTCCACCCGGCGTGCAGAATCGCGAACGGATGTTCGCCACGATGTCCGAACGCGAGCGCCTCGCCGTACGCTCCCGCAGCTTCGCTCGTCGCCCCCTCAATGGCCGCGAGGTCGCCGCGGCCCAGTTCAGCCATGCCGCGCAGCAGCGTGTCCGCCGCAGGCAGCCGTTCGGTAGCGATCGCAAGCTGTCGCCGCGCCCCGGTGAGCGAGCCGGAAAAGAGTGCAAGGTACCCCTGGACGAGCGCGAGTAACCCGGTGGCGGAGCCGTCCCGCGTATCGCCAATCGCTTGCTCGATCTGTTCGAGCAGTTCGGGAAGGTCACGCAGCTCTCCGAGGACGAGAGCGATCGCCGCGCGGTACGCTGCGACGAGCGGGGAGTCGGCGAGATACTCCAGGGGGATCGCGGAAATCCAGCGGGCTGTACGACCCGCGCCCTCTTCGTCCCACACTCTGCGCGGATCCGCCGCGATGAGCTCGAGTGCGAGCCGTTGATCGTTGGCCGCCAGGGCGTGCTCGATCGCCCTGCCGATTTCCCCGTCTCGAGCAAGCGCGCGAGCGGCCGTGCGATGCGCGACCGCCCGCTCCTGATCGCCAGTCGGTTGGAGCTCAGTGAGGGCACGCGCGAAGACTCCATGATAGCGATACGCCGACGAATCGTCGGCGAGGCGTTGAAGGAACAATCCATCGCGCTCAAGGCGTTCGAGCATCTGCGCTCCGTCCCGCCGGCCGGTCACGGCGTCGCACAGGCCAGGAGTCAGGCGCGGAAGGAACGAGGTGTCCCTGAGAAACTCGCGCACCTCCGCCGGCTGGGAATCGACGATCTCACGCAGGACGTACTCGCGAGCAGCCGCTTCACCTGTGCGCCCAGCATCACGAGAACCGTCGCGGCAACGCCGTCCGGACGCGACCGCCAGGTGCAGACCGGTCACCCATCCCTCCATGTGGCGGTGAATTGCTGAACGCTGCTTCTCGCTCAGCCGACCGGAGAAGGCCGCGGCCAGAAGCGTGTCCGTTTCTTCTTCAGTGAATCGCAGATCATCCGGCGATACCTTGAGCAGCGTTCCACGCGCTCGCCACCGTCTCCAGGGCCACGGCGGCTCGTGCCGGGTCGTCACGACCAGGTGAGCACACGGCGGAATGATCTCGACAAGCCGGACGATCTCTCTCTGAACTGCATCAACGGTGATCTCGTGAAGGTCGTCGACCACGAGCACGGTGGGATCGAGTTGGGCCAGCTCATCGGCGAAGCTTTCTGCGACGCGGTTGGCCACACTGCCGCTCGTTATCATCGCCGAAGAGTCGAGCAGAGCGGCCATCCCGTGACCGAACTCCGGCGCAACCGTACGCACGGCGTGCGTCAGATGCATCCAGAATCGTTCGACGTCATTGTCCCAGGGGTCAGCCGTGTACCACGCGACCGGCTCATCGAACGAGCTTGTCCACTGCCTGACGCAGGTCGTCTTCCCGTACCCCGCCGGTGCGCAGACGAGCGTCACGGAGCGGGCAAACTCCGATCGAATCCGAAGTGCTTCATGCGAGGAGCCTGCGGGCGCCGGATCCGCGCGTCCATCCTCCAGCGCTTCTTCGACGCGCAGGGATCCGTCCAACAGCCGCCCCAGGCGAGGACGCGCGACGAGCCCCGGTCGAAGAGGGGGCGGAAGAATCTTCGAACGCACGATCTGCATGATCCTCCGGATCGGGTCCGCCGATTCACCCTACGGGCCGTGCGGCTCCAACCTGCCGTTCGAGCCACTGAACCACCATCGCCGTCAGCCGCTCGTCCAGGGGAGCTTTCAGCTGGCGCTTGTAGTCGGCCGTGCCGGGCTCGCCCTCCCGTAGCAGGTGCGTGAGACCCGGGATCACCTGCCCCTCGAACGGCCCGGCGACGATCGCTTCGATAGCCGCGACGTCGGCGGGGTTCACCTGGACGTCGTTCCCACCGGTAATCGCGAGCACAGGGCAGCCTGCCTTCGCAAGGTCCGGGACCGGGTCGTAGGCGATGAACTCGCGCATCCACTTCGCGTTGAGCTTGACGACGAGCTGCACTCGCAACGTGTCGCCCGACGACGAGACGACCTTCGCGAGCAGTTTCCGCTGCATCTTCAAGGGATCGATCGGGAGCGTCCTGATGAGCCACCCCTGGAAGCCGGTCATGTGCCGGACAACCTCCGAGGCCTGCCAGTTAAGGACCTCTTCGCCGGAGCACGCGGTGCCGGCTATCAGCACGACTCCGGCCGTTGCGATGCCCTCACCGGCGAGACGGGAGGCGATGAGCGCTCCTTCGCTGTGGCCGACGACAAAGGTGCGTTCTGCGTCGATCTCCGTCCGGCCCCGCAGATACTCAAGAGCCGACGCGGCGTCCGCTACGTTGTCATGGAACCCAGCCTTGATGAACTCCCCCTCACTCGCCCCGACGCCCCGTTTGTCGTACCGGAGCGAGGCGAGTCCCCTTTCGGCCAGGTGGCGGGCAAACTCGTTGAAGGCGTTCATCTGCATTTTCTCGTGATTCTCGTTGCGGTCGACCTCACCGGATCCGGCGACAAAGACGACCCCCGGGAATGGCCCCTCACCATCCGGCAGGGCGAGCGTCGCGCCCAGTCGAAAGCCGTCTGAGGCGAACCCGATCTCCTGCTCCTGCATCCGATCCTCCTATGGCTGCTCGTCCTGATTCCTCGTCGTCTCGCTTCTGATCGCAGCGAGGATCGACTCGGCGATCCTGCGTACCTCTTGAGTCCTCTTCGCCTTGAAGTGCCGAACAAGGCGGCGCGCGAGGGCGTACATTCCGGCGATCGTCACGACCGGGAAGATCAGCGCAAACGCGGCCGACCCGAGCACTCCCAGGCCGACTCCCATGCCGACCCCAAGGCCCATCCCGAGCCCGGCGCCACCCACGAGTCCTCCGTAGAGCCCGATGATGCTATTGGTCATGTCGTCACTGAGATCGAGCTCAACCGTACGGCCGGTGCTGCGGATGGTGAACTGGAGCCTGTGCCCTTCCATCTGCTCCGTGAGGTACCCGCTTCGGTAACGAATCGCCGAGTTGCCCACGTCGGTCGAACCCGGTATGCCCAGCGGACCGCGCGAGGCTTCATGGGCAATGATACTCGTTACCTCGCGCTCGAGACGCCTGAGCGCTTCGTCGTCGAGGGTACCGGGGACCGTTCCGCTGACTCGTGCAGCGTTCCCCTGGAAGCCGACCTCTACCGGTGGCGAGCGATACTCGGCGACCGCCACTCGGAGGGCCTCCCGTGGAATCCCCACCTCAGCGGCGATCCGGTCGAGATCGGCCTCGTCGAACCCCTCCGGGCCCGGCTCCTCCGCCGGACTCTCGACGCGGAGCTCGTTCTCGAGCTCGACCGCTCGCGCGATGATGCGCTGCACCTCTTCTCCGGAGTATCGCTCTGACATAGCGGTACAAGCTTACCATACGCGACGGCGAACCGAAACAGCCATGCCGATCGCCGCCAGCGGTACTTGGCAAGGGGACCGGTTCGCAGTACTACTACGGAATGGAACGGCGCTTTGTTCTGCTCGGCCTTGGGCTGATGACCCTGATCTGTCTCCTGTTCGTGGCCGGCGTCGTCGGCCACCGGATACACCTCGCCCGGGAACGAGCCACCCACCGGCCGCCGGGACGGTTGGTGACGGTGAACGGCCACCGGCTTCACGTCTACAGCGAAGGCGCCGGGCAGCCGACCCTGGTATTCCTTGCAGGCAGCGGCACGACGGCCCCCACCTTCGATTTCCGCGGCCTGTCCCGGAGACTCTCAGGCGACTTCCGGACGGTCGTTGTGGAGCGAGCCGGCTACGGCTGGAGCGATGACGGCGGCACATCGCGCGACATCACCACCGTTCTGGCAGAAACCCGCACCGCGCTGAGCGGAAGCGGTCACGACCCGCCGTACGTCCTGCTTCCACATTCCATGGGCGGGCTCGAGGCCCTGCATTGGGCCAATCGGTATCCGGACGAGGTCGTCGCGATCGTGGGCCTCGACCCGGCGGTCCCGCCGGTCTACGAGGTGCTACCGCCTCCGCGGCTGGTTCTTGCGCTTGTAACTTTCTCCGCGCGATCCGGGCTTCTGCGCCTCGTTCCATCACTCTGCCACGAAGCACCGCCGGTGAGCCGGCGATACGTGTCGGCGGAGGAGACGGACGCCTACTGCGCCGTCCTCTTCGGACGCACGATGACGCGCGACATGCTCGCAGAGGTCTCGGCCGCCCAGGCGAATGCCGAGCTCGTGGCCGCAGAGGGCATTCCTGACGTGCCGCTCTACCTCTTCATCTCCGACGGTTCCGACGTGGCCGTACCCGACTGGACGGAGCTTCTCGTCGCCTACACCGAGGCGGCCGGGGGTCGTTACCGACTCCTCGATGTGCCGCACTACGTCCACAATCTCGCCGCGGACACCATCGCCGCCAAGACCCGATTGTTCCTCGAGGAGATCGTGGCGAAGTGAAGCGCGGGGCCCGGCTACGAAGCCTGCTCACACTTCAGCAGATGGTTGATCACCTTGGAAAGCATGAAGCGTAGCGCCTTCGACTTGAACTCCATGTCGTTGAACGAGCCGATGACGTACGAGTCGGTTCTCGGGTGGTGGAACATGAAAGCGCCGGTTACTCCCGCGCAGCCCCGGCAGTTGAACTTCGCGGGGGCCACGATCGGCACCGTCACGAACTTCCAGATCGCATACCCGTAACGCATCCCGGGCAGAGACGGCGCGTCGTCCGATAGCATGGTGTTGAGCGTTTCGGGTGTCACGAGCCTGTGGTTGACGAGCGCCGTCATGAAGGTGAGGAAGTCGTCGAGCGTGGCACGCACGCCGCCGCCCGCGTAGTCGATCTGGGCAAAGCCCGGCACCTCCGAGTAGTCGACACCGTTGATGTAGAGCCCCGCCGGGGGAAGGTCCAACTTCACCTTCGGTTGCGAGTAACCATGCATGTACGCGCTCTGCATCTCCAGCGGATCGAAGATAAGTCGATGCAACGCCTCGTGGAAGGGCGCCTTCGTGATGCCCTCGACGATCAGGCCGAGCAGGTGGTAATTGGTGTCAGTGTAGTGGTGCTTCTCTCCCGGCTTCGACTTCGGCGTCAGGTGCCGTTTCCCCCACTCGACCGCCTCGCGAGGCGATATGCACATGGAAGGGTTCTTCGCCAGCTCCTCCATGAGCGGCCAGAACGAATCGTCGAGACCGGAGGTCTGATTGAGGAGGTGGCGGACCTGGATCTGATCCGAGTAATCGGTGCCCTTTAGGACGTGCAGACCGTTCATGAGTTCCGCATCCAGATGCCGCGAGATGGGGTCCGAGAACGAGAGCTCCCGGCGCTCACTGAGAATGCTCACGACCGTAGAAGTAAACAGCTTCCCGACGCTCGCGAGATGAACCGGTTGCTGCGTGTCCGCTTTGGCGTCTCCGGTCTTTCCTTCTGCTATGTTCAGATCGACGCCGAACCGCTGTGCACGAACGCGCAGGTACGCGTTCCGCGGATTCCTGCTCTTGCGGACCTGGCGTCGGAACTCCGACTCGATGCGTGTGGTTGTTTCGGCTGCGGTCATGAGTGCCTCCGGTGGGAGATTGGTAGCTGCGGATGGTAACCCTGAAGAGCTGTCCCGTCAAGGAACGAGACCTCAGCTGCCGGTCTGAGCACGAGCACGAGCACGCGTGCAGCGGATGGAAGGCATTCGGGCGTTCATCGCCAGAGGTCTGATGGGCCCGGGTGGATCGATTGCGTGCCGGGTCGTACGCCGTCTGGAGGCTGATCCAGAACTCATCCTTATGCCGGGCGCCTCTGAGAACCACCCTGGCGTCCCCGGTGTGACACTCCGCGAACGCCGGACGAGTTTGTTGATGCGCTGGACCGATAGATCAAGGAGCCTTGCGAACGCGTCTGTTCGCCCGCGCGCATCCGCGCTACGATGGCGAAGGGGGACGCAATGGACACCACAGTGAAGTATGACTTTTCAGGGAGGCGCGCGCTGGTGACCGGCGCGACGAGAGGAATCGGGAGGGAGATCGCGCTGGGTCTCGCGAGGAGCGGGTGCGCGATCGCGGCGACCGGGCGCGACGAAGAGGCGCTCGGGACACTTGCATCCGAGATCGCGGAGCTCGGTGTCGAGTGCGAGACCCGGGCTGCCGACCTGGCGGACCCGGACGCGCCGATCGCCCTGGCCCGGTGGGCCGTCAACGGCGCCCACTGCGATATCCTGATTAACAATGCGGGCATCAACCGTCTCGAGCGCCTGGTCGATCTCGATCCGCAACACTGGGACGAAGTGATGAATGTCAACCTTCGGGCCCCCGCCTTGATCTCGAGCCTGATCGCCCGCCGGATGATCGAACGGAGGTCCGGGTCGATCGTACACGTTGCGAGCGTCTCGAGCGTCAGGGGGTTCCGCGAACATGCCGCCTACTGCGCGAGCAAGTTCGGCCTGCAGGGGCTCACGCAGGTGATGGCCGTGGAACTCGGACCTCACAATGTCCGGGTCAACGCGGTGGGCCCCACGGTCGTTCTCACGCCGCTCGGGCGCGAGGCGTGGGGTGATCCGGCGAAGGCCGACCCCATGAAGGCACGCATCCCGCTCGGCCGTTTCGCGACGGTGGAGGAAGTCGCGGACACCGTACTCTTTCTCGCGTCCGACGCGGCGTCAATGATCCATGGCCAGATCCTGCTGGTGGACGGCGGGTTCACCGCATAGGGAGCGAGGACGGCTCAACGCCGCCGCACGGCCGCGGTCACCGTCGCGACGGAGTAGAGCACCGCACCGATCGCGAAGACAACGTCCGGCGAACCAACACGCTCGATCGCGAGCCACCCTATCAGCGGGCCGGAAGCAGCGCCAAGGTCCGCGGCCGTCATGACGCGGGCGAAGCTCGCGGATCCGGCAAGCCCCGCGCGCGAGGTCAACGAGAGCCGGCAGGCGACGTTCGCGGCGAAGAAGACGACAACCACCGGTACGAGCACCGGTGTCGTCGAGAAGAGAGCTGCCGCAACGAGCGCCGCCGTCCCGACGGAGAAGGCGACGATCTCCGCCGTCCTGCGTCCCACGCGATCGATCGCGACGCCGAGAATCGGCGACCCAACGCTGTTGATTCCGTAGTGAAGCGCGATCAGGATGCCGTTGATCGTCGCGATACCGATCACGAGCGGCCCAAGCTCCACCGTCACGCCGAAACGCTCGCGCAGAGCGAACCCGAGCGTGGAGATGATCAGCCCTACGCCGACGCAGGTCGTCACGAAGCTGCGAAGCAGCATGGGGCCGTCGCGCCTTCGCCCGGCGACGCTCGGCTGGCGTGGGACGGGAGCCTGCTCCGGCAGCCTGCGGAAGGCGAGGTAGTCGAAGACGATCCCGGACAGCGAGAGGAGCGCCATGACGCTGAACGCCGCCGCGAAGCCGATGAGGTCAAACAGCGCGGCTCCGGCGAGCGTCCCGGCGATGAAGCCAAGCTGGACCGTCCCGTTATAGATCCCGAGAACTCCTGCCGCATTCTCCTTCGTGCTGACCCTGATAGACGTCATCACTCCTGTGTGACGGACGAACGACCACACCGCCCCCCAGGCGATCCGCCCGAGCAGGAAGAGCCAAAAGGGCGGCGCGGAGGCGTAGAGAAACGCTATCAGAGACCCCGCGAAGAGCACCAGCGCGAGGATGTGGCGGGCCGGCCGCCGCTCGAGGACCCGACGCGCGAGCCCGTTCGTCACGAGGCGCACCCATCGGTTCGCGGAGAGCAGGATCCCCACTTCGACCGGACCGAACCCGAGGGTCTCGTGGTGGATGGGGAGGACCGTGTAGATCGTGACGTCGCCGAGCAGCGAAAAGGCGACCGCGAGGCCGATCAGAAGAACCGGGGTGCGGTCGACTCCCGGTGAGG
Source organism: Spirochaetales bacterium (assembly GCA_007130265.1). GTDB lineage: Bacteria > Spirochaetota > Spirochaetia > DSM-27196 > SLST01 > SLST01. The sequence goes on along the minus strand of SLST01000049.1, from coordinate 58 downwards.
CGATGGCGGGTGACGGAGTCGGAGGCATCGCGCCGGACTAACAGTCGTACTTCTGGAT
>SLST01000293.1 GCA_007130265.1 Spirochaetales bacterium | reverse complement strand
TTCCGCGTTCAACCGAACGCGGCCCCATTGACGCCGATGGACGCAAACACAGCCTGCGCATCGACTTTGGCTTTCCGCGTTCAACCGAACGCGGCCCCATTGAAGCTACTTCATCGCACCTTCTCCACTTTCGCACCAGGAGCTTTCCGCGTTCAACCGAACGCGGCCCCATTGAAGCCTGGACGCATGGCGTTTATATGGCATCGAAGACAGCGCTTTCCGCGTTCAACCGAACGCGGCCCCATTGAAGCCATCGGGACTGGGAAGCCTCGATACGCTAACCACCCCTTTCCGCGTTCAACCGAACGCGGCCCCATTGAAGCTTTCATGGTCAGTGGTCCCGCATCACTTCAACCTGCACTTTCCGCGTTCAACCGAACGCGGCCCCATTGAAGCGATACTGCCCGTCGTCCACGAACCAATTCAATAGTGTCTTTCCGCGTTCAACCGAACGCGGCCCCATTGAAGCAGAATCGTTTGCCGGAATTGCATCGGATCGATACCCTCAGCAATCCCTTCGCCGTTTGACGACGAGCCCCTATCACCCCACCAACCCCAACTCCACCTGGTCGTCGTCATTCATGCTCCCCTTCACACTCGGCGGGGCTGGTAACGCTTCGATCGCTGCGGTCTGGTCGTGTAATTCCACGTGCGTGTACACGCCCAGCGTCAATCGTATGTCGCTGTGCCTGGCCAGCGTCTGGGCCATCTTGGGCTTCACTCCGGCCCGCTCCAAACTGGAAATGAACAAGTGCCGCAAGCCGTGGAAATCGGCGAACAACCCGCCGTGGTCACAGTAGCACAGGAAATCCGAACGCAGACGATCCACCCGCTCAGCGTCCGTTTCCGCCTCGTCCAGCCAGTGGTCGCGGGCGGCCATCAGATCCCGCTCGATCATCTTGTGCGTCTTCCGCTCCGTCCCGCCCGGCACCCGGCCGGAGACCGGAAACAACGGCTGGTCCACCGTCAGACGCGTCTTGGTCGCCAACCAGTCCCGCAGTTGACGGACCAACTGTGGATGTAACACCTGGGTGTCCGCTCGCCGGTGCTTGCTGTAGCATGCCTCGACGGTGGCTGTGGGCGGATCGTCGTCCAGTCGCAACGACCGGAGCGTCAAGCTGCCGATCTCGCCTTTGCGGAATCCGGTCCAGGCGGCCACAATGTACATGATAGCCCGATCGGGACCCGAGATGTTTTCCACGTACTTGCCCGCCCGAGCCGCCTGGATCAACCGGGTGAATTCGTCGGTCGACAGGGCCCGCCGATCGTGACGACGGTCCGTCCGTACGTTCAGTCGCGACACGTGCGCCAGCGGATCGAACGGCGAGCGTCGGTCGCGGACCAGCCACCGTGTGAACGACTTGGCCGCCTTCAAGTAGTGATTGTACGTCTGCACGCTCAGCCCGTCGGTGCGGAGGCCGCCCAAATATTCCAGCGTGCTGCCCGCTGTGATGTCGGCGATGAACTTCCAACGCTGGGCCGTCTGCATCTTCTTCAGCTTGGAGATCGTCTCGTTCTTCTGCTTGTCGGTGACGGCCTTGTTTGCCAGGTATGCCTCGTATTCACGGATATGTTCTGCCAGCGGCCGTTTTCGCTGGGCGTCGGTCGGATCGACCAGTCCCGCCTTCTCGCGTTCGACTTGCCGGACGATCTTGTCGAGCATCGCCCGAGCGGCCGTCTTGTCCACAGCCAGGGGCACCCGCTTTAGACGGCCCTCGGCGTCCTTGTACTGGCCCCACCACTTCTTCGATTTGCTTTTGACCTTCTCGCCGGTCGCCGGATCGGTGATCAGCACGGGCTTGCGGTACAGACTCGCCATGACATACTCCTTGGTTGGTAGTTCGAAACAAATTTCAACGCACGGCGAGTGTTGCTCGACCCGCCCAAAGCTCAAGGCCAGGAGGCCGCCGCTCTGGCCGGAATGTGGAAGATTCTGCGGGATTCAACCGGACTCGTCGGCGTCATCGGCGAGCACCTCGAATTCGTCGGGCGGCACGGCCAGCATCAGGCTGCGGCCGTTGTCCCAGGCGACGGATACCTGATGCCAAAGTCGGCCGCCGGAATGCACCGGATGGACGGACGTCACCGTGCCTGTGGTGCCCGGCGGGATGGGATCGGGATCGTCGGGCATGGCAAGCAGGCGGATGCGATCGCCAGGATTGGGCGTGATCATGTGTGGCTCCTTGGAGGGAATACATCGAATACGTTGGAAATTTTCACAGCAGGGCGAGTGTGGCTCGACGGGCCAGGAAAGCAAGGCCGAGCGTGGGGAAACCTCGAGTCAATTCCGCCGGACGTTCCACGTGTGGCGATCCGGGCAACCGGCGTCGACCCAGTCGGCCAGTTCCTTGGGTCGCCAGAACAAGGACCGACCGATGCGAACGGGTGCGGGGATGTGACCGGACGCATCCCAGTTCCGCCAGGTGCGTTCGGAGACGCGGCACAGGGCGGCGGCATCCATGGCGGTCAACAGGAGTGCTGTGGGAGGCGGAGTTGCGACAGTCGGATCGTCGGGCGACGTCGGTGTCCTTTCCTCGGTAGCCGGTTCGACGGCGAAGACGGACAATGTTTGGCGTCTGGGGGTACGACCCATGTGAGCGTTTCCTGTGCTGGCGATCGGCTACGTGTGGCCAAGTACGGCCGGCATCGAGGACCGGCCGCCGCGGGGCATGGACGTACTCAGCCCCCTACTTCATTACCTATGCCGCCGGAGCGCCCGTTGTCCGCTGAGTCCAGAAAAAGGGGGTGATGAGTCGGATGGCGGATGGTGATTCGCATTGAGAATCCGTCCATTTGGGCCGACGCCGGATGGCGGATGGCATAGAAGCGGATATGGCCAGGATCGGCCAGAATGCGGTCGGACGAGGATCGATGGTAGCCGGCCGGTATGATTGTCCAGGCCTAATCGGCGGTCGATCGGCTGCCGTTGGACTACCAATCTGGTATGATTCGTGGACTACGTTTCGATCGAGCCGCGTTGGTTTCGGCCGTCAAAGTTGACGCTGACTGATGGAAGGAGAGCAACAAGATGATTTGGACCTTGCGCATCGCATGTGTCTCAGGACGTTATCTGCAGACTGAATGGATTCGCGTCGTCGAGATGGACGCCGCTTCCACTCTCCTTGATGTTCACAATCTGATCC
>SLST01000449.1 GCA_007130265.1 Spirochaetales bacterium | reverse complement strand
CCAGGCTGCGCAGCGACTTCGCGTTGATTCCCACGACGAGTATGAAGATCGCGCCGCGGATCATGTCCTGCGAGAAGGTGCCTATCCCGATGAGCGTCATGATGTTGTTCATCAGACCGATGACGAACGCGCCGCCGATCACCCCGATGATGGTGCCCCTGCCGCCGGCAAGCGTGACTCCTCCTATAACGACGGCCGTGACGGCCCGGAACTCGTACCCGGTACCGTTGTACCACGCTCCGACCCGGGAAAGCGATGTGACGATCAACCCTCCCACCGCCGCCGCGAACGCCGCGAGCAGGAAGGCGACTCCGATGACCCGCTCGGCGTTCACCCCGGAGAACTTCGCGGTCCTGCGGGCCGACCCGGTCAGCTTCAGCTGCGCGCCGTACACGGTGCGAGTCAGCACGAAGTGCCCGGCGAGCATCATGAGGATCATCAGCAGGACCGGGAGGCTGATCACGTTGAACAGGCGCAGACGAAATATCCCGTCGAAGAGCGCGATCGTGAGGAGATTGTCGGTCTGAACATCCGGGTAGATCTGCCGATTCACCCAGACGAGTCGGATCACGCCCATCGTCACGTAGCTCATGGCAAGCGTCCAGATGATGGGATTCGCCCTGAAACGCCCGACGACGACGGCGTTCACGGCGCCTATGAGCAGTCCCACGGCCAGGCCCGCGAGAACCGCCGGGACGAAACCGTAGCGAAGAAGCTCAACGGTCACGATTCCGGTGAGCGCCATGGTGGTCGGCACCGAAAGGTCGGCGTAGTGCCCCGAGTACGTCACGAATGCCATCCCCGCGGCAACGATCCCGAGCAGCGCCACGGCGTCGATGATGTTGAGGAAGTTCCGGGTCGTGAGGAAGTTGTTGATCACGCCCAGGCCCTGGAGAACCGCTCCGGCGATGATGAACAGAGCAGCAATGCCGTAGATACCGGCGACGTTCACGATTCGGCTGAAGCGATTCGAACTGACGTGTCGTGCGTCTGCGATCTCGACCGGCTTCGTCTCAGCGGTTGCCATAGTTATGCAGACTCCTCCCCGTTGGCCGCGAGCAGGAGCGACTCCTCGGTACACTGCTCGTAGGTCATCTCCCTGACAAACCGTCCCTGACGCATGATCAGAACCCGGTCGGCCAGCCCGACGAGCTCCGGAAGGTCCGACGATATGAGGATCACGGTGTTGCCGGCACCCGCGAGCTTCTCGATCGCTTCGTGGATGATGACCTTCGCGCCAATGTCGACGCCACGGGTAGGCTCATCGAGGATGAGCACTCTGGGGCCGCCGGCAAGCCACTTCGCGAGCAGCACCTTCTGCTGGTTGCCTCCGGAAAAGTTCGCCATCGTGACCGCAGGGTCGGTCGGGTAGATCGAAAGACCCTTGACGAGGGCCTCAACGGTCGTCCTTCCGAGCCGTTTGTCGTAGCGCAATCCGCGCCGCAGACGGGGCACGATGCTCGAGAGGATATTGTCCTCCATGGAGAGCCGCAGAGCGAGCCCTTCGGACTTCCGGTCTTCGGTGAGATACGCGATTCCCCTTGCAAGGTAGTAGGCCATGCCGGAACCGCCGAGCAGAGTCCCGTCGAGCTCCATGGTCCCCTCGTCAGCGGCATCGAGCCCGACGAGCACACGAGCCAACTCGGACCGCCCTGCACCCGACAGGCCGCAGATTCCCAGGATCTCCCCGACGCGCGCCTCGAGGTCCACGTGGTGGAAGAACCCCCACCGCGAGAGGTCCTTCACCCGGTAGCGAACCTCGCCAATCGACCGTTCGGCGCGGCTGTAGAACTCCTTCACCGAGCGCCCCACCATCATCTGCACGATTTCCTCGCGAGTGAGGCTCGCGACGTCCCGCGTTGCCACCCTCTTGCCGTCGCGCATCACCGTCACCCGATCGGCGATGCGAAAGACCTCGGGCAGGTGATGCGAGATGTAGACGATCGCGAGACCCCGCTTGCGCAGACTGTCGATGATCGCGAACAATCGTTCTACCTCGTCACGTGAGAGAGCGCTCGTCGGCTCGTCCATCACGAGAATACTCGGACTCGTGCCGAGCACCTTGGCGATTTCGACGAGCTGCGCTTCGTGCTGGCTGATCTCCTCGATCGGCAGGTCCGGGTCGAGGTCGAGGCCGACGATCGACATCAGTCGCTTCGCCTCGGCGGCCAGGGCGGCACGATCCACGAACACTCCGCGGCGCGGCAGGTGGCCCGCAACGATGTTCTCGGCTATGCTGATCGGGTCGGCGAGGGAGAGCTCCTGGTAGATCATGCCGACGCCATGCTTCATCGCCATGGAAGGCGTGTGGAGGTCGACTGTCTCGCCGTTGATAAGTATCTCGCCCGTGTAGTCGTTGAACGACCCTGCAAGCATCTTCATCAGGGTCGACTTCCCGGCTCCGTTCTCGCCTACGAGGGCATGGACCTCGCCGGCGTACACCTCGAAATCAACCGAGTCTACCGCGATCGTACCGGGGAAGCGCTTGCCCACCTGTTTCATCTCCAGCGCGGCAACAAGACCATCTTGGTTCATCCGCGCCCCCGTGATTCGCCGTCCATTCCGTTGAACTCCCGTACCGCATCATAGAGCGCGACGATATTGGCCGGCGGAACGTCCGGCAGGATATTGTGCACCGTGTTGAAGACGTACCCGCCTCCCGGAGCGAAGACCTCGAGTCGCTCGAGCACCTGTCGTCTCACCTCATCGGGACTGCCCGAATTGAGCACCGTCCTCGTGTCCACTCCGCCTCCCCAGAAGGCGACGTCGTTGCCAAACTCACGCTTGAGCCGTGCAGGGTCCATGCCTCTCGCGTTCGTCTGCACGGGGTTGAGTATCTCGAAACCCGCCTCGATGAGATCCGGTATCAACAGATCGATGGAACCGCAGGAGTGCAGGAAGGTGTGCATGGACGAATGTGCCCGCACGTAGTCGCACAGCACCCGATGACGTGGCTTGAAGAGCGATCGGTAGATGTCCGGCCGCATGAACGGGCCCTGATCCGTGCCCAGGTCGTCTCCGAACCGGATCACGTCCGCGATGTCCCCGACGGACTCGCACACTTTCCTGAGCATCGCGAGATGCCGCTCCATGAGGGCGTCGAGCAGGCCCTCGACTTTCTCGGGCTCGAGCAGCAGGTCCATCAGGAAGTTGTCGATG
>SLST01000436.1 GCA_007130265.1 Spirochaetales bacterium | reverse complement strand
CGTTTGGATGGAGCGAGTACCGGCGATCCACCGACGGCGGGGCGACCTGGAGTGAGCCGTCGCAGCTCGAGTACTCACGCCGGGTGTACGACGGGGACGAGCTTGGATCCGCGCTGGTCTTTGCCGCCACGACCGCCCCGGACGGCACGCTCGTCGCCTTCGTCTGCCACTTCGCGGAAGAGGGCCTCTGGATCAAGGAACGACCGCCGGCGGTGCTGCTGAGCCACGATCACGGCCGGACCTGGGGCGAGCCGCGTCCGCTCGACCCGCACGCCTCGGTCGAGGATGTCTCGCTCACCTTCGACGCGGTCTTCGTGCGCGACGGCAGGATCTACATCGTCTTCATGGGCGGATCGGCAAACTACTGCCCGGGGCCGTACTCGCTCTACGTCTCCAGCGATAACGGCGCGAGCTTTGAGCGGCGGAGCGAGCTGCCGTTCGATCTCGAGAACTACTACGTTACCGCGGGCGTGCTCGACGACGGGCAGATCATCGTCTACTCCTACCCGTACCGCAAGGGGAGCGCAGACGTCAACGAGCACGACATCCCGTACGTCACGAGCAGCGACGACGGGCGCACGTGGTCGGCCGTCAGGACGACTCGCTTTGCGAAACGTATCCGCAACATGCAGCTGTCCGAGAAGATCGGCGACCGGTATTTCCTCCACGGTCGAAGCGGCAGCATGGGCCCGGCCGGCGAGAAGGGGCACCTCGTGCTCTACTCCTCGCCCGACGGCATCCATTGGGACGAGGGACTCATCCTCTACCGCAAGGAGTGGGGCGGCGGCGACTGCTACTCGGCCAATACGGTCGTGACCTCAGAGGACGACGCTTCGCCACGCCTCCTGATCCAGTCGAGCATCGCGTACGAAGCGGAGAGCAGCCGCGTCAACGAGCACCATTGGTGGATCACGTGACGCCCTCGGAAACGACCCGAACCACCAGCGAGACCTGCTCGAGTGCGGCGTGCGATCGCGGCGAAATCGTTGTCGCGCGTCCCCCCATGCGACCGGATGCCAGGAGCGCAACACTCGTTATCGTGTGCGGTCTGCCCGGGTCCGGGAAGACGACCCACGCGCGCCGCCTCGAAGAGGAGTTGCCCGCGGTACGGTTCTGTCCTGACGAGTGGATGCAGGCGCTCGGTATCAGCCTTCACGACGAAGCTCGGAGGGACGACATCGAGCAGCTGCAGTGGACGCAGGCGAAACGATTGCTGGGGCTCGGTGTATCGGTGCTGATCGAATGGGGCACGTGGGGTCGCAACGAGCGCGACCGGCTCCGACAGGAGGCACGCGCGCTTGGTGCACGCGTGGAGCTCCACTACCTGACCGCGCCCACGGACGTGTTGTATGATCGCGTGCAGCGCCGTGCGATGGAGGAAGTGCCCATCACCCGGGAAGAGCTTGACGCCTGGGCGGCTCTGATTGAGGTCCCGGGCCAGGACGAGATGATGCTCTTCGACCGCGTGCTCACTCCTGAGGAGCGCCGGCCGGAGTGAGTCGGGCCGCTTCGTCTCCGGCGCATAACCCAGACAGCCGATGGCACCGCGCGGCTATCTTGGTGATCTTCCCATTATAGGAGGACAGAATGGCAATACCACGAGAGCCTACGCGGTACTTGGGAGAGTCCTGGGACGAGTTCGTCGACGTCACCGACCGCGCGCCTGCGGACGGCGAACGCCTCTGGGCGCCGGCCGTCGACGTACGGGAGACCCAGCGCACCTACTACCTCGAGGCGGATCTTCCCGGCATGACCGGCAGCGATGTTGATGTCCGCGTCGAAGGCGACCGCCTCGTGCTCACCGGCGGAAAAGAGGAGAAGCGCGAAGAGAAGGAGGAGGGCTACATCATGCGCGAGCGATACGCGCGTCGTTTCAGCCGTCGGTTCCGGCTCCCGTCAGACGTGAACAAGGACAAGATCGAGGCCGAGTTCAAGGACGGGGTTCTCACCGTCAAGATGCCACGCTCCGGTGACGGCGCCGAGGCAAAGGGGAAATCGATCAAGGTCAAGAGCGGTTGATGGACTTCGTCGACCTCGCCGCATCTGCCGACCTCCAGCACCGCGCCGCGCGTCTCCTCACCAGTACATTCACCGCGCTTGGTACCGACGCCTGGCCGAACCTCGAGAGCGCCCGCGACGAAGTGACCGAGTGCGTTGCGCCGCCAAACCTCTGCGTCGGTGCATGCGACGGAGAGGCGCTCCTCGGCTGGGTGGGGCTGCGCCCCATGTACGAGCGCACGTGGGAACTGCACCCGCTCGTGGTCGACCCGGCGCTCCAGCGGCGCGGCACCGGACGCGCGCTCGTGTACGAGATCGAGCGGCGCGCGCGCGAGGCGGGCCTCATCGGCATCGCCTTGGGCGCCGACGACGAGGCGTACCGGACCTCGCTCGCGCAGGTCGACCTCGACCCGCACAGGCTCTTCGAAGAGATCCGGGCGATCCGTAACCTGAAGGAGCACCCCTACGAGTTCTACGAGAAGTGCGGCTACCGGATCGTCGGCGTCATTCCGGACGCAAACGGACCGCGACAGCCCGACATCTGGATGTGGAAGCGGCTGTGAGGTCGCGGGTCGCGCCGTCGGCGAGATCCAGAGATCATTCGTACCTGTGAGGAGTCCCTGTTGTCTGAGAGTCCGGTACGCGTGTGCTGAGGCCGGCGCGGTGCGACGCGACTCCCGCGGTCTTCGCAGGATACCGGTACCGCCCCCCATGCAGCCGTGCTCCGTCATGAAGGCACTGCCTCAGGTCATCGGGGGATGCAGACATACTCACCGCAGAACGCCCATGCGGACCTCAACTCACCATCAGCCCGCATCTTCCAGCCGCAGTTCTTCAAGATCACGTCACTACCGGGAAGGTCGCAATCGTGCTGACTCTGTCGGTGCGCGATCCGCTGACGCAGCCGTCCAGGTAACTCAGGAGCCGCCTCTCGAGGAGGTGCCCGGAGGTTGTGGTGGCGACTGTCAGTTCGACCTGTTCACCGCCGTCATCGAACCCTTCAACCGAGATAGTCGCGTACCGTCCCTCGCGGCGCACCGCAACAGTGAGACGGGAGAGCCGCCCGGCCCGTCGGTCTCTCTCGCGGATCGTGGAGAGACGCTCGGTTACGAGCAGCCCGATGGCCGGGAGCCCCTCGGACGAGACGTGGATTCGATGCGTCTCG
>SLST01000245.1 GCA_007130265.1 Spirochaetales bacterium | reverse complement strand
TTTGCAGCCGCCGGTAGTTACCACCGTAGGTAGCCTTGATACGATCCTGTCCTTCTTCCATCATGAAATTGATGTAGGATGCCCCGAGTGTATGCGGGTGGAGGGCTTCCCAGTAGTCCCGTCCCCATCTCTTGACTCTCTCGTCGTTGGTCGGCTCCGGATCTACCGCTGCGATCACCATCGACCAGGTGGCGTTGCGTTTGTCCCAGGCGGTTTCATCCCTGCCGACTCTGTGAGCTGCGCCATCAACACAATACAAGTGCATTGTAGAAGGGATGCTCGGAACTTCGGCAAATCGTCGGTGTTCGGCGATTGCTTCGTCACTCAGTTCCCGGACGAAGGCACCCTTCCAGTACCACTGCTGTCCCGGAGGGTAAAGACCGTCGAACATACTCTGTAGTGCAGGATACGGCATCTCACCAGTCAGCTCGAACAGCGGCTCGGCGACCTCCCTGGCATCTTGGATGATCCCCTCGAACTGATCGGCCGGTCCGGTATAGCACCATAGAAGCCCGCATACCTTCTTCCCGTGAAGCGACTCCGGGAACGGATCTCCCGGTGGTACTTCAGCCGTCAGATAGAACGCGTACACATCCTCGGGCATCGACGGCAGCCAGTTGCGGTACCACTTCATTGTCGTCTCAAGCTGATCGATCGACCAGAACAGCGGTCCGCCAATTACGTTCTTCACAGGATGCAGCCGGTACTCGAACGACGTCACGACGCCAAAGTTGCCACCGCCGCCGCGCAACGCCCAGAACAAGTCTTTGTTCTCGTTTTCGTCCGCGTGAACAAGAGTTCCATTCGACAGGACAACATCGGCACTGATTAGATTATCAATCGTGAGGCCGTATTTGCGGGTGAGGTAGCCGTGGCCTCCGCCAAGGGTAAGGCCGCCGACGCCGGTTGTCGAGATAATGCCGCTCGGAGTCGCCAGGCCAAACGCGTGTGTTGCGTGGTCTACGTCCCCCCAGGTGCACCCCGGTTCAACACGGGCGGACCGTGTTTCAGGGTCAACCCGGATACCTTTCATCAATGACAGGTCGATTACCAGGCCATCATCGACGAGTGACAAGCCGGGGCCGTTATGGCCACCACTTCGTATCGAAATGTCCAGATCTTGCTCACGTCCAAACCGCACCGCTGAAATCACATCGCCGACGTCAGCGCATCGAGCGATCAGCCGCGGACGTTTGTCGATTGCGGCATTGTAGATCGTTCGCGCTTCGTCATACTCCGGTGTATCGGATCGGATCAGCCTTCCGCGAAGTGCCGCCCCAAATTCATCTACACTGTTCTGCTTTGACATTACTTGACTCATATTACCTCCGTTCATGCCTTCGTTCATCGACGAGGGTGTGGGCGGCCGGCTGACAGCCAGCCGGACCGGCACCAGCTGCGATCCCCGCACCCCGCCTGCTCCAGATGCCGTCCGTCTGGAAGCGGAGACACCTCTTTGGAACACGTCTGGAACCTTCGTGGATCGTGTATCTCGTGCGCAATGGCAATGACCATCGTCTTTTCCTCCTCAAACCTTGGATTTTCGGACGTTTCAACGATACGCCCTGCAAGGAACGCGCTCCAGATTCAGAACGATCAAAAGCGGTCCATATGGATCACTGGAAACCAGGAAACGACCCAAGCGGCAAACCCAGATCGGGTCAGCCTGCTCGTGCTGAGGATACGGTTTGCCTGCCCTGCTCTCCCGGCTATATACTGGTCGAAGGTGGTCCGGACCGACCGCGGGGAGGCTGATGTATGGCACAGGCATCCAGGCCCAAGCAGGTCAGCGTACTCGCGTTGCCTGAATCCACCGGCACGCCTATCCACGGACTGTACGAGACGTTGGTACTCGTCAATGCTGTGGCCGCCAGTGCGGAAGGAGGTGCCGAGCGGCTCTTTGACGTGGAGATCGTCGGCCGGAAACGCGGCATATTCCCCAGCGCCTGCGGTCTCCCGCTCGAGGTACACCGGGCGATCGGGGCGATAGACGACACCGACATCGTGATCGTGGCATCCATGCTGATCGAGAACCTGGAATGGGTGACAGGGCGCCACTCCGACACCGTGGAGTGGCTCCAGCGGATGCACCACAATGGCGCCGATCTGTGCACGGCATGCGCCGGCGCTCTGCTCCTGGCCGAAACCGGACTCCTCACGGGACTCGATACGACGACTCACTGGGCGTTCGCCCCGACGTTCCGGCAGAACTTCCCCGACATCAACCTTCGGATCGACGAACTGCTCATCGTGGCGGGTGCGAACGGCGAGTTCGTCGTGTCCGGGGCCGCGAACTCGTGGCAGGATCTTGTCATCTACCTGATCTCCCGGCATGCCAGTCCGACAAGTGCACAGGCAATCGGAAAGTTTCTGCTCTACCATTGGGATTCGAGGAGTCAGGCGCCCTTCGTTCCCTTCGCTCCGCCCACCAATCACGGCGACTCCGCTATCCGGCAACTTCAGGATTGGCTCTCCTCGCACGACTCTCTGAAGGTTTCGGTCGATGAAATGGCTCGTCAGTCCGGCATGCCTGGCCCGACGTTCAGTCGTCGTTTCAGGCACGCAACCGGGTACTCGCCGGCTCGCTACCTGCAGCATCTGCGCGTCGAGGAAGCCAAACGCCTCCTCGAACGCACCGATCACCCGGTCGAGGTAATCAGCTGGGACGTTGGATACGAAGAGCCCGCCGCTTTTCGGCGCGTCTTCAAGCGGCTGACCAGCCTCAGCCCCGGCGAGTACCGCCGGAAGTTCTGTGTTCCCGTCCGGGCCGTCGTCAGACAGGAGTGATCGACCACGGTGCAGATCGGCCGGGTAGGCGAACGATTGACTACGTTCCAGGCAGACGCCGGCGCGTGGCCCCGCCGCCGTCCGTACTTACGGCGATCACGACTTCCGTTACGTCCGGGGTCCACTGATCGATACGGACCGGATTCGATCAGTTTGGATCTGGACGGCGGCACCCGGGTGCTCATATCATCAACTAACAATAATGGGGGTTACCATGAACAAGAGACTGATTTTCGCTCTGGGACTCACAGCGTTGATCGTGCTCGTTGCACTCGCAGGTTGTGACGCTCCTTTGAACCCGACGGAGGAAACTCGCAGTGATGTTGCGGCCTCCAGCGCCGGACCGGCGGATTCAGGCGCCCATCACGATATCAGCGA
>SLST01000314.1 GCA_007130265.1 Spirochaetales bacterium | reverse complement strand
TCAGTATCCGGATTCCCGATTCGCTTCACAAGCAGATCCGTGAGTTGGCCAAGCGCCAGAATGTTTCGATCAACCAACTCGTCACTCTGGCCGTCGCCGAGAAGGTCTCGGCGCTGGAAACCGAAGACTACCTGAAGGCGCGTGCCGATCGGGCGTCCCGCGAAGCCTTTGCTGCCGCCCTTGAGAAGGTGCCGAACGCCGAACCCGACCCGGCTGATCGAGTCGATTGACATCGACCCGCTCGCGGCGAACCGGCGAATCTGCTATGGTTGCAGTATCACTGATAGAGGGTAGCTACATGCCGGCTTTGCACCAGAATATCGACCCCGATGGGCTCCTCGAGTACTCGGTGGTCTTCACCGATCGGTCGTTGAATCACATGTCCCGGAACTTCCAGCAGGTAATGCGCGACATCTCCACATCGCTGAAGGCGGTCTACCGCGCCGACGCGGTGGCGCTCGTTCCCGGAGGCGGGACCTTCGCGATGGAGGCGGTGGCGCGCCAGTTCGCCGCGGGGAAGTCGGCGCTCATCCTCAGGAACGGTCTGTTCAGCTTCCGCTGGAGCGCCATACTGGACGCCGCGGGTATTGCCGCCGGGCAGACGGTACTCAAGGCGCGCCCGGTCTCCGCGGAGCGTCACGCGCCATGGGTTCCCGCTCCCGTGGAGGAGGTTACGACGGCTATCCGTGCGCAGAAACCGGCCGTGGTCTTTGCCCCCCACGTTGAAACCTCTGCCGGGATCATGCTGCCGGACGACTACGTGCGCGCCGTTGGGGAAGCGACCCGTGAGGTCGACGGGGTGTTCGTCCTCGACTGTGTCGCCTCCGGCGCCGCATGGGTGGACATGGAAGCCTGCGCCGTCGACGTGCTCGTCAGCGCGCCGCAGAAGGGCTGGTCGTCCACACCGTGCGCCGGCCTTGTCATGCTCAACGACCGCGCCAGGACCCGGGCCGCAGACACTCAGAGCAGCAGCTTCGCCTGCGACCTCATGGCGTGGGTGCGGATCATGGAAGCGTATGAGAGCGGCGGCCACGCCTACTACGCGACCCTGCCTACCGATTCGCTTCGGACCTTTCGCGATGCGATCAGGGAACTCGAGGCGATGGGCCTGCAGACCGCTCGCGATCGACAGCTCGCGCTCGGCGATCGGGTACGCGCGCTGCTCGCCGAACGCGGATTCGCGAGCGTGGCCGGCCCGGGCTACGAGGCGCCGGGGGTGGTAGTGAGCTATACCGACGACGAGGATGTCCGCACCGGGAAGGCCTTCGCCGCGGCCGGGCTCCAGATCGCCGCGGGCGTCCCCCTCAAGTGCGACGAGCCGCCGGACTTCGCGACCTTCCGCATCGGCCTCTTTGGCCTGGACAAACTGCAGAACGTCGATCGCACCGTCGAATTGCTGCGGGATGCGCTCGACCGGATCGGGTGAGGCGCCACCGCCCGGTACTGCTCTGGATGTCGCTCACGGTCTTGAGACTCGCAGAGTTGGCGAGCTCGCCTGAGCCGTCCGCCTTCCCGGGATAGCCGGTCGTACGCGCCGGACGGTATCCTTGGGGGCGAGGAGTTCTCATGGCACCATCGACCTACTCGATCTCATTCCGGACGACGAAGGGAACATTCAGCGCTCGCGTCACGCGTGACTGGTCTCCGAACGGGGCCGACCGTCTCTACGAGCTCGTTCAGTCCGGCTACTACGACGACGTGGCGTTCTTCCGCGTCCTCGACGGCTTCGTCGCGCAGTTCGGCATCAACGGTGACCCGGCAGAGAGCAAGGCCTGGCGGGAACGCGCGATCGCCGACGATCCGGTCGTGGCGAGCAACACGAAGGGCACGATATCATTCGCGATGGCAGGGCCGGGAACGCGCACGACCCAGCTCTTCGTCAATCTTGCAGACAATACACGGCTCGACTCCATGGGGTTCTCTCCGGTTGCTGAGATCACCAGCGGCATGGATGTCGTGGAGTCGCTTCACAGCGGGTACGGCGAAGGCGCACCGCGCGGAGGCGGCCCAGACCAGGGGGCGGTCCAACAGCGCGGGAACGCCTACCTGCGCGAGTCCTTTCCCGACCTCGACTACATCGAACAGGCGACCATAACCGACGAGTGAACCGCGGGGCGGGCGACCTGCCGGATTTTCCGTCGACTCTGGACGTCAGGAGATGCGATGACCTTTGATCAACGGGAGTTCGACGTACGTTGTGAATGGGGGGCTCAGGGAGTTGCCAGGCTCGCTCGGGATAGTGACGCGATCATCATAGTTGATGTCATGTCGTTCTCCACCTGTGTGACTGTAGCCGTGAATCGCGGCGCGACGGTGTACCCGTTCCCATCAAAGAGTCGCTCTGCAGCGGCCTTTGCAGAGGCCATTGGGGCACTCCTCGCCGGACCCAGGGCGGGGGAAGGGTACTCACTGTCTCCAGCGTCCCTCGTGAGTATCCCTCCGGAAACGTCGCTGGTTCTTCCATCGCCCAACGGTTCTACATTGACGCTCGCCACCGGCCGCGTCCCAACCTTCGCCGGATGCCTGCGTAACTCGCTGGCGGTCGCTGCAGCAGCTGAGCGTCACGGACGAAGAGTCGCCGTCATCCCGGCTGGTGAGAGGTGGAAGGACGACGGCTCTTTGCGTCCGTCATTCGAGGATCTCGTCGGAGCCGGCGCCATCATGCGCCACATGACGGGCACCTTGTCGCCAGAGGCTCAGTTGGCCGTTGATGCGTACGAGGGCGCCGCGTCTCAGCTTCTGTTACGAATGGAGTCGTGTTCGTCGGGAAAGGAGCTGATCGGCATGGGATGCGCGCGCGACATCCGCATCATCGCGGATGTGGACGCGGACGACTGCGCACCGGCTCTGATAGATGGTGCGTACAGGAAGACAACGGTCAATCGACTCACGTGAAGCCTCCGCGAGCATCCCACCCGTGTCGCCCTCACTGACTTAGGATGTAGGCCTGCAGCGATTTCTTGCTTGACACTACGAGACGCCTATGGTAGTCTGGTCATCAGACAATATGATTGTATGATAATCTGAGGAGAGTGCAGCTTGCGTGAGCTCATTGGGATAGTCCCGCCGATGGCTACACCGTTCGACTCGAACGAGGAGATTGACCATGGAGTGCTGGAACGCGAGACCCGATTCCTCAAGGGTTCCGGAGTCCATGGCTTGAGTTTCGCCGGCAGTACGGGTGAGGGCGCAGTCTTGAGCGATCAGGAGATAGGCGCCGGGCTCGATACGGTGCAGCGAGTCAACGACGGGTCGCTGCCGTTGATCTGCGGTGTAATCCGCAACTCGACGCGCGATGCGCTCGAGACAGCCCGCACGGCCAGAAGCGCCGGCGTCGACGCCCTGATGGTGACGCCTGTTCACTACTTTGGCGCGTCGCCGCAGGGCAATACTGAGTTCTACGAACGGATTGGTGAGCTTGGGCTCCCCATCATCATCTACAACGTCATCCAGAGGAACCCAATCGGGCCGGATCTGATGCGGCGACTGTCCCGCATTCCAAACGTGTACGGCGTGAAGCAGAGTGTGGGAGGTGTGCACGCATTGGCCGACATGGTCGCAGCGGTTCCTGACGGCATCAGCGTGTTCGGGGCCCACGACGATCTGCTTCTGGACGACTACGTGCTGGGTTCAGTGGGCGCGATTTCGGCGATTCTCACGCTCTTCCCTGCGCTGTTCGTCGAGCAGTGGGACGCAGTCCGCAGCGGCGACATTGCTCGTGCCCGAGAGATTCATTATCGGGTTCTGCCTGTGTGGAGAGCGATTGAGGGGGCATACTTCCCCGCCCGATTGAAGGCTGCCCTGGAACTCCTGGGCAGGCCAGTGGGTCCGGCGAGACATCCGATGGTTGCCCCCGACGCTGATGACCTTGGCGTGATCACGAGCCGGCTAATGGCGGCCGGTTTCTGCGAATAGGAGATTGATATGATAGCAGAACAACCATTGACCCTCGCGGACGGTACGTTGGGTAAAACACTGGGGAAGATTCTGATCCCGATGATCACTCCATTCCACGATGCCGGTGACCTGAACCTGGGATACGCGGGTGAGCTGGCCGAACACCTGACGGCCGGCTCGCTCTGTGACAGTCTGGTGCTCACGGGCACCACCGGTGAGTTCAACACCTTGTCGTATGACGAACGGGTATTGATCTTCCGCACCGTCAAGAACGCCGTTGGTGGACGGGTGCCATTAGTTGCCGGTACCGGAGCGTCTTCAACGCGCGAAGCGATCGCCCTGAGCGTTGAGGCGGAGTCGATAGGATACGACGCACTGATGGTAGTCGCTCCGTACTACTGCAAGCCAAATCAGAACGGCATCTATGAGTACTACCGAGCCATCGCCGAGAGCGTTCGGCTTCCAGTCATGCTCTACAACATCCCCATCTTCACTGGTGTCAATGTTGAACCGGAGACTGTCGGACGGCTCAGCCGCATCCCGAATGTACTCGGAATCAAGGATGAGGCGGGGATCAACCCGACTCAGATGACCGAGTACCGCAACGCGGTAGACGGCGACTTCACCATCTACAACGGCGACGACATCATGATTCTCTGCGGCATGGTCCAGGGAGCCTCGGGCGTAGTGAGCGGCTGCTCGCATATTCTCGGGGTCCAGATTCGGACGATGATTGACGCCTTTCTTTCCGGAGACCTTCGCCGGGCTCACCGAATTCATCTGGATCTCGATCCGTTCTTCAAGGCGCTCTTCCAGAACGGACGAGTCAACCCGATGCCGATTTTGCGGGCCGCGCTTGAGATCGCGGGCCTCGCCGTCGGTCCACCGCGCGGACCACTAGACCGTCCAACAGAGTCTGAACGCCAGGAGATACGGTATCACCTGGAGAGGCTTCATGTCCTCTGAGCATCTCTCCGGTCAGTCATTGCCCCTCGAAGCCGTTGTCGCTCGGCAACGCAGGCGGCACCTGTTCAGGGACCTGTACCGGGGCAAGCTTCTCTACCTGATGCTCCTGCCGGGGCTCGCGTACTTCATCGTATACCGCTACATCCCCATGTACGGGGTTACCATTGCGTTTCGAGACTTTCGTATCACCAGAGGGATTACCGGCAGTCCATGGGTCGGCCTGACAGTGTTCCGGTCCGTCTTCAACGCGCCGTTCTTCTGGCAGGTGTTCCGGAATACGGTGATCATCAGCTTCTACAAGGTGTTCCTTGCATTTCCGGCTCCAATTATCCTGGCACTCATGATGAACGAGATTCGGTCGCAGTGGTACAAACGCACCGTGCAGACCATCATGTACCTGCCGCACTTTCTCTCGTGGGTGGTGGCCGCGCATCTGATTCTCGTGTTCATGGGGCCGCACACCGGAGTGTTCTCGCGGCTGTACCTGGAGTTGACCGGTGTACGCTTTGAGGCGCTCGTCAGCCCAAGATCGTTCCGGGGTCTGCTGGTCGTGACAGAGATCTGGAAGACGGCGGGCTGGGGGACGATCATCTATCTCGCGGCACTCTCATCAATCGATCCAACACTGTATGAAGCTGCAATCATCGACGGAGCACGGAAGCACCAGCAAATCCGGTACGTGACGATCCCGTCGATCATGCCGGTCATCGTCATCATGTTCATCCTCCGAGTGGGGCAGATCCTTGACGCGGGTTTCGAGCAGGTCTTCGTGCTGCAAAATCCGCTGGTCTATGAGGTCTCGGAGATCCTCGACACCTACGTGTACAAGACAGCATTCCAGCAGGGACGGTATGCATTTGGGGCTGCCGTGGGTCTGTTCAAGTCGTCGATCGGTCTCGTTCTGGTGGCGACAACCAACTACCTGGCGCGCCGATTCGGACAGGAGGGCATGTGGTAGGCCGATCTCTGCGTCCGGGGACCGTTCTGAACTACCTGCTCCTGTTAGGGGTGGCGATCGTCATGCTGTACCCCATGTACTACGTCTTCCTGTATTCGATAAGCGATCCACGCGAGATTGTCGGTGCCGGCGCGATACTCATGCCGCAGGGCTTCTCGCTGGCGTCCATCCAATTCGTGCTCGCAAACCGGCAGATCCAGCAAGCCTACGTGAACACGTTGTTCATCGTGGGAGTTGGGACTCTCTCTAGCATGGTGGTTACGTGTCTCTACGCTTGGCCATTGGCAGCGCGTGTGCGTGGCAGTCGGCTCATCACATTGCTGACAGTTTTCACCATCCTGTTCAATGGCGGCTTCGTGCCCACCTTCATGGTCGTGCGCCAGACGGGTCTGATCAATACGCGCTGGTCGCTGATCATACCGATGCTCCTGAACCCGTTCTACGTGATCATCATGATCAAGTTCTTTCGCACGATCCCAGACAGTCTACCGGAATCGGCCAAGATAGACGGCGCCAATGACTTCGTCATCCTGTTCAGGGTCATTGTGCCGCTCTCGCTGCCGGCCATAGCCGCGGTCGCACTGTTCTATGCGGTCAACAACTACTGGAATCGTTTTTTCGAAGGGATCATCTACATCTCGGATCCGCGGAAGCATCCCATTCAGGTGGTTCTGCGTCAGTTGCTGATAACGCAGGAGGAGGAGTTCTTCGAAGGTGGTGAGGGAGCGGCCGGATCTGTCGTTGGCGAGAACCTCCGGATGGCAACCGTGCTGGTCTCAACCGTCCCGATTCTGATCATCTACCCGTTCCTGCAGAAGTATTTCGCGAAGGGAGTACTGATTGGAGCTGTGAAGGGATAAGCGCGCATTCGTTCCGGCTGCGATTGGTGCCCGGGAAAAACTGGAAGGAGGACACGATGAAGTGTTCAAGGATCACTAGGATGACGGTCATTGCCCTGATGGTCGTGACTGTCGCGTCGATTGGGTATGCCGCCGGCCAACGGGAGGCGACGGCTCCGGAGGATCTGACCCTGCGGGTGCTGTTCCGTGCGTTCACCGCGTATGAGCCCGGCAGCGAAGTTCAGAGGCACATGGAGGACACACTCGGGTTCAAGATCGACTTCGACGTGCGACCCGCCCTCGAGTATGTCCAAGCTACGCAGACGATCCTGGCGTCGGGGGACTACCCAGACATCATGGAGGCATGGTTTGCCGACGCAACCAGGGAGATCAGGGAGCTTGCCGAGGACCGGGTGATCATCGCATTGGACGAGCTCTTGGAGCTGTATGGTCCCAACGTGCTGGAGGCTCGGCCCTACGAAGGAAACTGGTACCGACCGCTCCCTGACGGACTGACCTACAGCATCCCGGCGCGGTTCAACACCTACGGTGCCGAGTACCTCTGGTTCGTTCGACAGGACTATCTCGATAATCTGGGGCTCGAAGTGCCCACAACACTTGAGGAGTTTCGTTCCGTCGCGAGAGCCCTGACCTTCGACGATCCCAACCTCTCAGGCCGCGACGACACGTATGGCATAGACGCCGGATGGCCCGCGCATGCTCGCAGCAGCATGATCCAGAATGTTCTCGCAGCCCACGGTGTGATGATGGACCATTGGCAGTTCGTAGACGGTGAGCTTACCCATTGGATGGTCAACCCCGGGACCCTCGACGCTCTGAAGTTCATGCGTGAGTTGTACCTGGACGGCGTAGTGGACCCAGAGTTCGCGCTTCAACAACGCCCCGCATGGCTCGACAACATGCGGGCCGGTAGATACGGCATGCAGTGGTGGTGGAGCACACACATTGACGCGAACGCTTCAGAGTGGTGGGGAGAGTTCGTGAGAAATCAACCGGAAGCTCGTATCAGCTTCATACCACCCTTCCCGGGCCCGGACGGTGAGCTGCGTATGCCGGGAGGTGGGGTTGAGGTCCGCAACCCAAGCCTCCTCATCTTCGATTCCACGCCGGAGCCGAACCGTGTTGCCGCGATGCAGTTCGTCAACTACCTTGGCTCGGAGGAGGGAGCCATCACGACGGCGTACGGCATTGAGGGGCAACACCACGAATGGCGTGATGGCGAGTTGGTTTCGTTCGTCACGGGCAGTGAAGCGCAGGCTCGTGCCGGAACGTATTTGTTTGCGTGGATCTTTCGGCGGACCAACTTCATCGCAACCAATGCGCTCGGTCACGAGTGGATCGAGATGTACGCTCCCCACGTCGTTCGCCCGATCATCGAAGAGGTCGTGCCTGCACAGACCGAATACGGTGCCGTGCTGAACGAACTTGCCCAGAGCAGGTTCATGCGCATTCAGACCGAACGAAACCTGGATGTTGATGCCGAGTGGAGTGACTACGTTCGCGTGTGGCTGCGTAGCGGCGGACAGGAATGGACTGATCAGATCAACGCGGCCTGGAGGGCTTCGCAGTAGGAGAATGCGTGCGGCATCCGGTTCCGGGTGCCGCATGTCACCAATCAAGAGGGGTACACGATGCGATCAGTCGAGAGAGTCTCCGTCATAGATCAGGTCGTCGAGCAGCTTCGCTCGGCCATCACGGGTGGGGAGTACAACGTTGGCGAGAAGCTGCCAACAGAGGTCGAGCTCTGCAGCCGTCTGGGTGTAGGGCGTTCCACCGTGCGGGAAGCACTACGGGTACTCCAGGCCGTCGGTCTCGTGGAACTGCGCCCCGGCAGGGGGGCATTCGTCGCCAGTACGCATGAGGACACCCCGGAGAGCATCGCGCGCTGGTTTGCGCAGAAACGCCCGGTGTTACGCGACATCATGGAGCTCCGAGAGGCGATCGAGCCGGTGGCTGTAAAGCTCGCCGCGGCGCGTCACCGGACGAACGATCTGAAGCGTCTGGACTCTGTCAACCGCAGGTTCGTCGAGGCTGCTCGGGTCCACAACGTGCCCGAGCTCGCGCTGCTCGACGAGGAGTTCCACAATACGATCGTGGACGCAGCAGACAATAGTCTCCTGACCAGGGTCAACCGACTGATCGCGAAGGAGCTCAAGGACTACCGGGTTCGGGCGTTTGCGGTCCCTGATAATGTCGCACACGCGATCAGGCCCCATCAACAGATTCTGGAAGCCATCGCACGACGGGACGCAGACGCCGCCGTCGCTCAGATGACCGAGCATCTCGAGATTTCCATGGCAGATATCGTGCAGGAGGCGGAGCGCGTTGACCGTCGAGATCGAGAAGAAGCAGCGAGAGTGTCTCGAGAGCGATAAGCCTCATCTGGAGGCTCGGGCTGCTGCGGATCTCGCACCAACTGCTCAGAGAGGCATACATGAACCATGACAGACCGGACCATCCGCGCCGTGACGCGGCTGAAGATCGCAGAGCAACAAGCCTATGGGCGGGGCCCGGTCTCCCTCCGAGTGAGAAACTACCGGAGGCGTCAGGCGCTCGTTTCCACCTCATCAAGGCGTACGAGCCGGAACGCGACGGCTACCACTGGCTGAAGGGCGTCGCGCTCGCCGTAGCCGGCGACCGGCTCGTTGCGACCTTCGGTCATAATGCCTGCGCCTCGGGTGAGAACAACGCCACGGAGGTGACCAACGCTCGGATCAGCGACGACTGTGGACGGACCTGGTCGCCGCTGCACACGGTCGACGCGCCGGAGGGCGAGCTGGCGACGAGTCACGGTGTTCTGTTGGCGCGCGGCGACGAGGTGTGGGCATTCAACGGGGCGTTCTACGGCACCGGCCGTGCCGGCGGACGGGTCCACACCAGGGCCTGCGTCGCGGACGCCGCAACGATCGCGACCGGATCGCCCGTCTGGACGCGCCGAGGTGTCGTGGCGTGGGACGGGTTCTGGCCGCTCCAGGAGCCCTTCCTCATGGACGACGGGCGGTACGTCGTCGCCGGCGCAAGCGTCGGCGGAGGAGAAGGCGGCAACACCATCCCGGCGGTGGCGCTCGTTGATGCAGACGACCTGACCGCATGGGAGGTGGTACGCATCCCGTGCCCGACCAGGATCTGGGGCGAATCGACGGTCATCGTGCAAGGACCGGATCTCCTCCTCATCTCCCGGTCAAACCGGGAGCGGCTCGCGGCACTCGTCTCCCGGAGCCACGACTACGGGCGCACCTGGAGTGACCTCGAGTGGAGTGATCTCCCCATGGCCGACTCGAAGCCGTACGCCGGCACGCTCTCAGACGGGCGGCACTACCTGATCAACACTGTCTGCGCCGACGTCGACACGTCCGGGAGAAACCCGCTCTCGATCCTGGTAGGCGGTCCGGGTCGCATGGAGTGCGACACCGCGTACCGGCTCATCGACGCGAGGTGGCCGCTCCCGGGCGCCGAAGGCTACACGCACTGGGCCTACCCCTACGCCGTGGAGCATGACGGACACCTTTGGGTGGGCTTCTACATGGGCACGAAGGACAAGCACGGCAGCGGAGCGGCGGGCATGGTCGTGGTGCCGACGGCCTCGCTCAGGAGCGGAGCGATTCAGTGACTCGCACCCGCCTCATCTACCGCGGCTTCATGCCGAACCTGCTGTGCTGCGACGTGACGCTGCGCGAGATGCCGAACGGTGACTGGGTGGTCTTCATGCTCGGCGGCGGGTGGACCGAGCCGCTCCCGGAGAACCGGCTCTTCCTCATACGGTCGACAGACCGGGGCGCAACGTGGGGGACGCCGGAAGCGCTCGTGGATCGGACCGCCGTGCCCACGGAGGTCACCGTCATCGGGGACACCGTTACCCTCTACTACCTCACCCACCGGGGCGACTTCGGCGACTGGAAGAGCTGGGTCACGCGGAGCCGCGACAGCGGCCTGTCCTGGAGCGAAGCCGAGCCGGCGCCGGTTCTCCCGGAGCGCTCGGCGTTCCGCGGCGTCCTGCGCCACTCAAGCGGGACGCTCCTCCTCCCGTACCAGTACTACCCGCTTCCCATGACCGAGGAGGAACGCCTCTTCCGCGAGGACGTGCCGCTCTACAGGTCGCCGCACGTCGGTTACCAGAACGGCGTGCTGCGGAGCCGGGACGGCGGCGCCACGTGGGAAGCGGGGGGCTCGGTCTCCATCGACGTGGGGCGCTGGATCTGGTCGGAGCTTGGCGTGGCCGAGCTCCCCGACGGTTCGGTGAGTATGCTCATCCGCGTCGACGGATCCGGGGTGCTCTACCGGGCCGGCTCCGCGGACGCCGGGGCGAGCTGGACCACGCCCCGCCCGACCGATATCCCGAATCCGGGCAGCAAGATCCGCCTGTTCAACCTGCCGGACGGTCGGATCGCGCTCGTCCACAACCCGAACCCGTCTCCCGGCTCCATGAACCGCTACCCGCTGTCGCTGTGGATCTCCGACGACGGGATGAAGAGCTGGGCATGGCGGGAGGATCTGGTGACGTTCCCCGGGGCGCTCTCCTACCCGGACGGTTTCATCGAGGCGGATGGACGGCGGCTGCACCTCTCCTTCGACTACAACCGCCACGACGCTATCTACGTCGGTGTCGATCTCCCGGATCCGGCCGGGGGCGCTCCGTGACGAGCCTCGGCCGGATTCTCGCCGCGGCTGCGCTCGAGGCCACGGATGTCACCCCGTGCGGACCGTTCGCCGGATTCTACGCGGCACGCCTGGCCGGGGTGCCGCTCGGGCGATACGTCACCGACGGCGAGGCCATCGCCACGGCGCAGGTCGAGCTCCAGCGGCGCGTCGGCCACGACGCCGTGGTGACCGCAGCCGACACCTACTACCTGGCCGAGGGCTTCGGCCTGCGGACCACGATCCACGACGACGCGCTCCCGACCTCGAACGGACCGCTCCTCGCCACCCTCGACGAGGTCGACCGCCTGCGCGTGCCCGACCCTGAACGCGACGGCAGGATGCCCGTCTACCTGCAGGCGGTGCGCTCGCTCTCGCGTCGCCTCGGCGATACGGTGGCGATCCGCGGGACGGGGACCGGTCCGTTCTCGGTCGCGGCCTACCTCTACGGCGACCAGCGTTTCCTCATGACGCTCGCGGAGATCGAGGGCGGGATGGCCGACGAGCGGGACGGGCATCAAGTGGATCGCCTTCTCCGGCTCTGCGCCGAAGCCTCCGCGCGGTTCATCCGGGCGCAGATCTGCTCGGGCGAGCATATTGCCTACCTCGGCGACTCGCTCTCGTCGGTCAACATGATCTCGCCGTCGATGTACCGGCGGTGGGCGCAGCCCTACCAGAAGCTTGTCTTCGAGCTGGTAGCCGATGACGCGAAGCGGTACGGTGCGCGCACCCTCCTCCACGTGTGCGGCGACAACCGGCAGACGCTCGCCGACATGGCAGCCACCGGCGCCGACATCATCGAAATCGACCACGCCATGGACCTCGCCTGGTGCCGCTCCTCGCTCGGCCCGTCGTTGTGT
>SLST01000575.1 GCA_007130265.1 Spirochaetales bacterium | reverse complement strand
CGCTCGTCGTGGTCGCGACGATGCTCTTCGCGCTGCTCGTCTCGGTCCGGATGGCGCGGGCCACGCGCGGGGCCTTCGTGCAGGTCGCCTTTCGCGGCAACCTCGCCTACTTTGGCCTGCCGATCGCGCTGACCGCGCTCGGCGCGGGGGCGGCCGGACCGCTTGCCGTCGTCCTCGCGGTGGGCCTCATTATCAACACGGTGGTCAGTATTGTCGTGCTTCGGTTGCTCGCGCCGGATGCCGACGCCTCGACCGTTGGCTCGCGGCTGCTCTCGATCGCGCGCAACCCGCTCATCATCGCCGTCGCCGTGGGGTTGCTTGCCTCCTTCGTGGGACTGGAGCTGCCCGGGTTCATCGCAACCACCTTCAGGTGGATCGCGAACATGAGCCTGCCGCTGATTCTCATCGTGCTCGGGAGTTCGCTCTCGTTTCGCCGCCTCAAGGCAGGTCTTCGAGTCCATCTGCTTGCGGCGCTGGTAAAGCTCGTCGTAATGCCGCTCATCGCACTTGCGGCCGCCGTGTACCTCTTCGAGATGGCCGGCCAGACACGGAGCGTCCTGGTGCTGATGTCCGCGATGCCCACGGCGGTCGTCTCGCAGACCTTTGCGGCCCAGTTCGGGGCCGACGCGGAGGCGAGCGCCGCCGGCGTGAGTCTGAGCACGCTCCTCGCGATGGTGACGGTACCCGTCTGGCTCGCGCTGCTCGCAGGCAGTTAGGCGACCCAAGCCTGATGTCTTGAGAAGGGTGAGCTCTGTGGAGTTGGTACACTGGGAGGCGCATCGTACGCCGACGCAAGGAAGACCAGGAGCAGCAGCTCAGTTATGTCGCGACAGAGCCCGGGACAGGAACCTTCGCGAGAATCGTCATCCCGATCTGACGCGCACCGGTCACGAAGACCATCCTGTCGGCAGGGTCAGCCGCGTTGGTGCGGGGCTGCACCGGCGGCGCTGCGGAGCACGGCCAGATCGATCTTCTTCATCGCGAGCATCGCGTCCATGACCCGGTTGACCACGTTCCGATCGGGGAGCGACAGGAACTCGTTCATCTCGGTGACGGGATAGATCTGCCACGAGACGCCGTAGTGGTCCTTCAGCCAGCCGCACTGCTCGGAGTCGACAACAGCCGAAAGGCTCTGCCAGTAGTAGTCTATCTCCTCCTGCGTGAGTGCGTCCACGACAAGCGATACGCCTTCAGAGAACGCAAAGTCGTGATCGGCCGCGCTGTCGGCGGCGACGAAGGGCTGCCCCTCCAGCCGGAACTGACCGTGCATCACCGTGCCCTCCCGTTCCGGGTCCTGGCCCGACTCGTACCGGTAGATCTCGCCGATCGCCGCGTCGCGGAACACTTCGGTGTAGTGGCGCATCGCGTCCTCGGCCTGACCGCACCGATCGCCGACGAAGAGCAGCGACGGGACGATGCGCTCGCTCGCGTCCGGGTCGACGATGATCTGCCATGACACACCGTACCGGTCGGAGAGCCACCCGTAGCGCGGGCTCCACGGGTACGATCCGAGTTCCATATGCGTCGTTCCGCCGGGAACCATCGCGGACCAGATCCGGTCGACCTCCGCGTCCGTCTCGCAGTGGTAGAAGAAGGAGATCGACGGGTTCGGCCGGAAATGGGGTCCGCCGTTCAGAAGTGTCATGCAGAACCCGGCGATGTCAAGGTCTACGGTCAGAACCGAACCCGGTTCGCCGCCGTGGATCTCACGCCCGGCTTCGGGGTAGCGGATGGTCGCCGTTATCCGCGCTCCTGGAAAGGTTGCTGCGTAGAAGTCGGCAGCCGCCTCGGCCTGATTGTCGAGCCAGATGCTCGCTCTGATCTTGTGCATATCGCCTCCTCGCGACGCGCGGAGCGCGTCGATCGGCGTGGTCCACCGAATGAGTATAGTATATCATATCAGTCAGCTATTGGTCGGGCGTCGGCGCGGCCAAAGGACGCCGGTGGAGACCGTGGTACGCAACGCGTACCTGCGCGCCCCGCTCGGGTAATCTCGATCTACCCATGCCTGGACGGTACCCACTGAGCGCGTCAGGGGCAACCACCGCGTTCGTTCGGTCGACGCGCTGGTCACGGCTACCCCCGGCGGCCACCCTCCGCCATCAGATCCGCGACGAGCCAGTAGGCGCTCTTGGGTCTGCGGTACTCGTCGACGATGCCCTTGTTGTTGAACCCGCGCGGCCTCCGCAGCGCCCGTGCGCTGCCGTAGGTCCGGCAGTCGCAGAACTGCCAGAGCGCGAGGCCGTTGATACGGGGCTTGTTCAGGAACTCGTCGCAGATCGTCGAGAGGTAGTCGCTCTGGTACTCTTCGGACCAGTGCCCGGCGTGCGGGTCGCGGAAGCCGTAGATCGCCCCGGCGCCTATCTCGCTGAAGACGAGCGGCTTCGCGCCGTGCCCCTGGCGCTCGAGCTCGGCGATGAGGCGATCGACGCGTTCGCGGATCTCTTCGAGGGGCCGGTACTCCTCCTCGTCCGAGGCGTACCAGCCCGGGTACACGTTGATGCTGATAATGTCCACGAGATCGAGGCAGACGTCGTTGGGGAAACGGCAGGTGGCGAAGGTCACCGGTCGGCTCGGGTCCGTCTCCCGGGTGACGCGCGTGAGGCTGGAAATCAGTGGTCGGGCCGACGCCTTTTCGCTGTGCAGCTCGTTCTGGAAGCCCCACATCACGATCGACGGGTGGTTCGCGTGTGCTTCGATCATCTCTCTCTGCTGCTCGACGACGAGCCTGCAGTACTCCTCGTCCGCGAAGTGGCGCTCCTCCTGCTGCCAGCCGATCGACTCCTCCCAGACCATCATTCCCATTTCGTCGCAGAGATCGAGGAAGCGGGCATCCTGCGGGTAGTGCGATCCGCGGACGAAGTTTGCCCCGGCCTCCTTCATCAGCCGGATGTCGTGCTCGAGCTGTGACGGCGGCAGCGCCGGACCGAACTGCGCGTGCGCCTCGTGCCGGTTCCACCCGAAGAGCCGGACCGGCGATCCGTTGAGCTTTATCGCAGCCCCGTCCACTTCCACCGTGCGCAGCCCGAACCTGACGATCATGTCATCCACCGGTTGCGATCCGCCGCCTGCCCACAGGAGTACCTCGAGTGTGTGCAGGTTCGGGGCGTCCGGGGACCAGGGCCGCGGGTCCGGTACCGTGAGCTCGAGCTCGATGCCCTCTTCGGG
>SLST01000054.1 GCA_007130265.1 Spirochaetales bacterium | reverse complement strand
GGGCGGTGCGGACGAAGCGGTTTACCGCCATCGCGGGTACTAAGCTGCGCCAAGCGTTGGCCACCCTTGCCATTCAGCTTGCGGCCTTTAAGCTCGGCGGGATTGCGTTGTTATTTGGGCAAGTGGCGGGGCAAGGGGTCGGTACGACTCGTTTAGGTCGCTCGGCGCTGACCAGCGCGGGATTCCGGCAGGTGAGTTGGCGGGGGATTATGAAAGCGGCGGGGCGGTATCGGCGGTTTCCGATTTTTTCGACTTGGGCGGGTCTTGTTAATACGGCAGGGCATCAGTTACCTCCTGTTCTTTTTGCAGCTTTTTTCTCAGCCGGCTCTGCCGGACTATATGCATTAGCACACCGTGTACTGACAATACCGGCATCTCTCATTGGTGGAGCTCTTTCGCAGGTTTTTCTCGCTCATGGGGCAGATGCCCAAAGAGAGGCGAGATTTAGTCAAATGTATGTGAGATTACAAGACGCTTTATTGGAAATAGGAATGCCACCAGCTTTGCTCATGATAGTTCTGGGTCCCGATTTGTTTAGCTTAGTTTTTGGTGCTGCCTGGAAAGAAGCAGGAAGTTTTTCTCAATGGCTTGTAATTTCAGTTTTTTTTGGCTTTGTTGTCTCGCCACTTAGTCAAATTTTTATTGTTCTAGAAAAGCAAAAAATAGGTTTAATTCTACAGCTTATATTATTTTCAGTCAGATTATCCGGAATTATGGCTGGTGTATTACTAAAAAATTTAGTTTTAGCAATTGCCTTGTTTTCTCTTGCTAGCACATTTGGATATGTTTTATATCTAGTTGTTGGTGCGCATTATGCTGGAGAAAATTGCTTTCAGTGGATCTATTCTTTAATTTATAGTGCATGCATATCTTTTCTTTTATTGACTCCTGTACTGTTAGCTAAATATTTAGAAATAGATTGGCTGCTAGTCTATGCAACACTGATCACACTCTCATTAATTATGCTCCGATATCATTTTTTATTTAAAAAGGTATTCAAAAATGAAATACAACGAAGAAGTTATTGATGGTTATGAGGTTTGCTATAGTTCCGATTGGATTTTTAATCTTGAGAAAAAAATTCACTTTGAATGGTATTATCACCAAGCAAATTTGGTATATGGGAACTGCACTAGAGATCAAAATATTCTGGAGATTGGTATTGGTACAGGTCTTTTATCCGATCTTCTAAAAAAAAGGGGTTGGAATATTTTAACTATTGATATTGATAAAGAAAAAAAACCAGATTTTTGTGCTAATGCATTAGATTTTAATTATGAAAAGCATTCGATTGATGTGGTATTAGCATTTGAGATTTTTGAGCATATACCGTTCACAACTTTTCAGAAGGTATTAAAAAAATTGTCTGCTCATGGCGTAAAAAAAGTGTTTTTTTCTCTTCCTTATAATGAAAAAAAATTATTCGAGCTAAGCATAAAAATACCTAGAATAAATAGGTTAAATTTTCAAATTTCAATCCCAGTTGGAAAAATTAATACTCGTGCACATTTTTGGGAGCTTGCAAAAAAAAGCAAACTATTTGAAGATAGCAAGAGATTGGTTGACTATAAAGCATTAGAGAAAGAATTTTTTGCTAACGGTTATATATTGAAAAAGACTGATAAAGTTGACTATATTCAATATTTTTCAGCTTCTATTGCCTAAGTTGGTATAAAAATTCGCTATGTATATTTTATATAGTCAATGAGAAAATATTTTAATCCAAAAAACTACGCGAGACGCGCTTTCGTACTAGCAAACCGTTACGCGCTAGCATACGTTGATACATTAATCGCTCCTGATCCAGAACAGCCACTGCGTCATCCACCTATTTTCTTCCTTGGTGCGCCTCGTTCGGGGAGTACACTTGCTGTTCAGGTCATCACGGATACTTTGGATGTTGGTTATCTCTCCAATCGGCACTGCCAGTGGTTTGGTGCTCCTGCGCTTGCGGAACGCCTGTTCCGTCCAACAAGAGATCGCCCGACTTCAGACTTTCAATCTCAACATGGAACAACCAAGGGCAGTTACGCACCAGCAGAATGCGGGGAATGGTGGTACCGGTTCTTCCGTAGAAAACCACCTTATATGACCTTAGATGAGGTTGATCCGCGTCGGATGCGACAATTTAGGCGCTCAGTAGCTGCACTTACCAATGCCTTTGGCAAGCCGGTTCTCTTCAAAAATCTCTATGCATCTTTGCGTATTCAGGCGATTACACATTACCTACCAGAAAGTCTTTTTATTGTGATGCATCGCAACGAGGTCGATAACGGTCACTCGCTCCTTGAAGCAAGATATCAGCGATTTCAGTGCTACGAACCTTGGTTTTCAGTTGAACCCCCGGAAGTTAAGCGTTTGGAAACGTTGCCCTCACATGAGCAAGTGATTGAGCAAATTCGTCATACTCATCAAACCATCGATAAGGATTTAAACCTTTCAGGTGTGAGTGCCTCACGGCGTTTTGATCTCATCTATGAAGATTTTTGCAGTGACCCAAAAAGCAAAGTAAATCAAATCCAAAGTTTTTTATCAGAAAACGGTTATCCTGTTAGGCGCATAGCTGATGCTCCTAGCAGCTTTAACCCTAGGCGGGAAGTCAGGATTGACAAGACTCTCTATGACCAGATGGTAGCGTATGCAAACAAAAGGACTTAATAGCAGAAAAGAAACATCAGTTATAGTTTCCTCTAACCTTAAGTGGTGGCACTTGTGACGCCTAAAGATCGTTACCGCAAACTTTGTGAGCAAGAGCCAACCATCCCCATTTTTTCGCAACATTGGTGGCTGGATGCGGTGTGTGGAGATGCTTGGGATGTCTGCTTAGTCGAGAAGGGAGGGGAAATCGTTGCATCGATGCCCTACTACATCAGGAAACGCTATGGGTTGACTGTATTAACTCAGCCAAAGTTGACGCAAACCCTTGGTCCCTGGTTGCGCCCATCTGACGCAAAATACTCAAATCGTTTAGGTCAAGAAAAAGACCTTCTTACGGAATTGATCAATCAACTTTCTGACTTTGCCCACTTTAAACAAAACTGGCATCACTCAAATACCAACTGGTTGCCGTTTTATTGGCGAGGTTTCCAGCAAACCACACGCTATACCTACCGATTGCCTGATCTAAGTGATCTTGAGGCTATATGGACCGGATTTCGGGAAAATATTCG
>SLST01000102.1 GCA_007130265.1 Spirochaetales bacterium | reverse complement strand
GCTCTCCGCAGCAGTTGCAGACATGAGCCGCTGGTACCATTCGATCGGCGCGCCTGAGCGCTCTCTCGCTGGTCGCAGCGGCCGGATGCAGAAACAGGAAGAGCCAGGAACGGCGTCGGGGCACTTCCGGGCCGGCGAATTCATCTACAGTGACTTGGTCTCGACCGTAGCCGGCTGGCCGTCGCCAACGCGCCCCGCGGACACCGCCATATCCTCACAGCTGCCCGCAATCCGGTTACGAATCACGTCGGGTCGTCCGGAGCCCACAGATACACCCTACACGGTCGGTCATTCAGCCCGCGCCGGCACCACCAGATCGGCCAGATGCAAATCCCACGGCGCCTCGTCTCCCGGCGCCACGGTGAACCGCACCGTCTCGCCCGCGACCACGAACTCGCGAACGAGCTCCAGGCGCGCGGCGTCGCCGGGGGACAGAGCGTCGGCCTGATGGCGAAAACTCAGGCCCGCCTTCTCCGCGCACCATTCCACGAGGAACTCCAGATCGCTCTCGCCCACAAGGACCACACCGGTGATACCCCGGCCTTCCGGGAGCGGGAGTGCCGCGGCTTCGAGGATCTCGTACATGCGCTCCTTGTAGCGAACCACGTGGCCCATCGTCCGACGCAGGTAGCGGTAGCTGCGTCGCGCGATCAGGTCGATCCCGTCCGGGGTGACCAGGTAGTGAATGTTGCGCGCGTTGACCCTGCGCATCGAGATGAAGCCCTTGGCCGCCAGGCGCTTGAGAATTGCGTTGGTCATCCCAAGGGAGAGCCCGATCGCGTGCGCGATGTCCCGCTGTTTCACCGCCTGGTTGTGGTGGATCTGACTGAGAACGTCGAGCTCGTGATCTTCGGTGATGGAGGATGACTGCGGTTGGGACATCATTGAACACTCGGAGACATTCGCGAGGCACGCGATAGTCTGTTCCGCGAAGCTGCGGAGATCCGCGATCGCCGTCGGAAGGTAGTCGTGCACGGCAAGATTGCGCAGATCGACGGCCTTCGCCATCGCGTCGGCGAGCTCACCTTCGAGAACTCCTTCTTCGGCGAGCGCTGGAAACTGCTCGCGCATCGTCTCCGGGATGGGTCGATCGGCGGCGGCGGTCAGATGCGAGGCGATGTCCACACACATCTAGATGGCCCGCTCGGGGTCTACCGCCATGATGTCCTGTCGGTCGTAGTCGCTGGCAAGATCCTCGGCGGATTCGGGTAGCCTCCCGTGGTACGCGCCACGCATCGCATGAGCGACTCGAGTTGGCGCTCAACGATATCGCGATCCACCGCCCCCGTCGCCCTTCGGCCCCGATGCAGGAAACGGGCGATCCGTTCTCGTCGCGCAGCGCGAAGCTGCGGTTCGAGGAAGAGCCCATAGTCGTACGTCTCGATCATCTTCTCGGCGACGAAGTCAGGACGCTCTTGGCGAAGAGACCACCTTGTAGTCAGGACTTCCTTGAGCAGGAGGCCGTGCGCGACGCGAAAATCAACGAGATCCACATCCCGGCGGACCGCACGCGCGAGCCGGGAAGCGAGATCGAGCCGGCGGTCGATCGGAAGCGGCTCGTCACCGGCGACGGCGAGGTCGACGTCACTGGCCAACTCGCTTCCACCTTGAAGCCCGCCCCGTGTGGCCGACTTACTGAGTACCACCGCGTGAAGATCGCAGCGCTCTGAGAGTGCCGAGTCGATCGTCCGAGCGATGGCGAGGTATCCGCTGTCGGTATGTGCCTGATCTGTGATATAGGAGGCTACCGATCGTACTCGGCGCAATGGTGAGCGGCGCGGGCGGGGCTCCGCCGGTGACAGCGGCGCGCGAAGCGCGTCCTGCCGCGACGGCCCGCAGATACTGGGCCGCCTCGTACCGCGGATTCCCGGGCGGCCGAAACGCGCCCGGGAACCGGAAGTCGGTACGCTTTGTTCAGTTCTTGAACAACTATACACCTTCGCGCGTCAATATCAAGGGGAAAGGGGAGCTTTTCGTTGGGTTTTGGTTTCGGTCGCGGAGCGCTACCAGAGTCTGGCGAGCACCTGGGTCTTTGTTTGGCTCATATTCGTTCCTTCGCTGCGACTACGCGGCACCCAAGGTCAGCATTGATGGGGTTCGGCACCCCGCAGGTCATTCACGCCTCGCCACGACGACAAGATCGCCTCTGCGGATGGGGGTTCGCTCTACCACTCCCGTTCAGCGGTCTCGAGTTCTGTGCGTGCTGAGTCGAATAGGTGATCTTCCAGCCGCTGGTGCATCAGCTGCGCTACCTCAACCCAGCCCTCTGTCCTTGCCGCAACGGAGGCAGTGATGATAGGCCCATGCCACACTTGAAGCTCAACCTCATCGCCCAAGCCGGCTTGTTGGATCAGGCGTCTGGGGAGTCGCACCCCACGGGAGTCGCCGATCGGCACAGGTTTCGTCTTCATGATTCCGCCCGACAGTAATCACACAGTGGACACAAACGGCGTTGGTGTCATGACGACCACGTCCCTTGTCCTGCGGACCATGCTGACTGCCGAAACCGCGCTTGCACTTGACTTAGTGGCTCGCGTAGGGAGATAGCTGCGAACGCCGACGCGACGGACGAAGAGCCCTTGCCCCTTCGCACCGCTTGATCCGCGGGGCGGTCGCGAATAGGATGACCGGATGGGACTACGGCATGATGAGATCTGGCGCGATACGGACGGCCGGCCGATCCAGGCCCACGGCGGCGGATTGCTCCACCACGAGGGCGTGTACTACTGGTACGGTGAGAACAAGGACGCGGAGAACCGCCCCGCGGAGACGGTGGGACACCGCGTAGACGTTATAGGCGTGTCGTGCTACAGCAGCACGGATCTGCTCACCTGGACGAACCGCGGCGTGGTCCTTCCGGCCAGTGACAACCCGGACCACGACATGCACCCGTCGAAGGTGGCGGAGCGCCCCAAGGTTATACACTGCCCTGACACCCAGAAATTTGTTATGTGGCTTCATATTGACAAACAGGATTACCGGCAGGCGGCCACGGGGGTCGCGGTGGCGGATGAGCCTGCCGGTCCCTTTCGCTACCTGCAGACGGTTCGGCCGGAGGGCCTCGACAGCCGCGATCAGACGGTCTTTGCGGATAACGACGGGAGCGCCTGGCACTTCGCCTCTTCGGACTGGAACGCCACGACGCTCGTCAGCCGGCTCAGCGACGACAACCAGTCGT
>SLST01000414.1 GCA_007130265.1 Spirochaetales bacterium | reverse complement strand
GTTGAGTTGCGTGGATGTGCCGTGGGCGTTGATATAGCGCACATCCCCGGTCGAGAGGCCCGCGTCTGCAAGCGCAGTCTGCATGGCACGGATCGCTCCGTGGCCGTCCTCCGCGGGCGCGGTGATGTGGTAGCTGTCAGCCGTTGATCCGTACCCGGCGAGCTCGCAGAT
Organism: Spirochaetales bacterium; assembly: GCA_007130265.1. GTDB lineage: Bacteria > Spirochaetota > Spirochaetia > DSM-27196 > SLST01 > SLST01. The sequence continues at coordinate 3,012 of SLST01000414.1, read as the reverse complement.
GATGTCCGCCCCCCGCGCACGCGCATCTTCCTCGGCTTCGAGGATGAGCACGGCGCCGCCCTCAGCGAGCACAAACCCGCTTCGATTCAGGTCGAACGGGCGCGAGGCCTTCTCCGGCGCGTCGTTCGACGTCGAGCACAACGCATGCGCCTGCTCGAATCCGGAGATAGAAATGGGGTACACCGCCGCATCTACCCCTCCGGCGATCACCGCGCGGACGCGGCCGCCGCGGATCAGGTCGAGCGCTACCCCGATCGCATCCGTGGATGAGGCGCAGGCCGACGAAACCGACATGCACGGCCCCTGACTCCCGAACCTGATGGAGATCACGCCGGAGGCCGCGTTCGACATCAGCATGGGCACGGTGAACGGATTGACCCTGCGCGAGCCGCTCTTCTCGAGCACCTGCGACTGGCCCACGAGGGTGGACACCCCTCCAATGCCGGTCGCGATGATCGTGCCGACGTCCCAGCAGTTCCTCTCGTCTATCGTGAGACCCGACTGCTCCATCGCCTCGACCGCCGCAGCAAGCGCGAGCTGGCTGAAGCGGTCCATCCGTTTCGCGTCCTTGGGGTCCATATAATTCGCCGGGTCGAACCCCTTCACCTCGCCGGCGATCCGTGTCTTAATGCCCAGCGGCTCCGGATCGAAACAGGTGATGGGTCCGATGCCGCTCTTGCCGGCGACCGCGGCATCCCAGTTCTCACTGGCACCAAGCCCGAGCGGACTCACCGCTCCGAGCCCGGTGACAACTACTTTGCTGCTCATTTCACTCAACTCCTCTCGCTCGGTGCATTCTACACCATGAGCGCCGGAATGCCATAGCGTTTGCCGGAAAGGTTCGACATGGGTAGACTCCATGTATGCCCGACCGTAAGCCCAATATCATCATTATGTACGCGGACGACCTGGGATTCGGAGACGTGGGATGCTACGGCTGCGAAGCGATCGCCACGCCCAACATCGACCGGCTCGCGCAGAACGGCCTGCGCTTCACCGAAGGATACGCGACCGCCGCGACCTGCACCCCGTCCCGGTACAGCCTGCTCACCGGCGACTACCCGTTCCGCAATCCGCAGGCACAGATTCTCCCCGGCGACGCGCCGCTGATTATCGATCCCGAGCGGGCGACGCTCCCGTCCGTTCTGCGGGGAGCCGGGTACGCGACCGGAATCGTGGGTAAGTGGCACCTGGGAATCGGAGACGGAGCGGTCGACTGGAACGAGGAGATCAACGGCACGCCGAACGACGTCGGCTTCGACGAGTCGTTCATCATGGCGGCCACCAACGACCGGGTGCCCTGCGTCTACCTGGACAACCGGCGTGTCGTGGGGCTCGACCCGGCAGATCCCATTGAAGTGACCTACGCCCAGGCGAAGGCCTTTCCCGGCGAGCCGACGGGGCGGAACAACCCCGAGCTGCTCACGATGCGCTACAGTCACGGGCACGACTGCACGATCGTCAACGGCGTGAGCCGGATCGGCTACATGCGAGGCGGCAAGGCCGCCCTCTGGACCGACGAGGACATGGCCGACGTCTTCGTGGGGAGGGCCGTCGACTTCGTCGAGCGGCACGCGAAGGAACCCTTCTTCCTCTACTATGCCTTCCACGAACCGCACGTTCCGCGTCTGCCGCACCCGCGATTCGCCGGAACGACGGGGCTCGGACCACGCGGTGACGCGATCGTCGAGATGGACTGGTGCGTAGGCCGGCTCATGGCGAAGCTCGACGAGCTCGGTCTCACCGAGGAGACGATCGTCGTCTTCACGAGCGACAACGGCCCGGTGCTCGACGACGGGTACGAGGACGGCGCGGCCGAGCTCGCAGGCGACCACCGCCCCGCAGGGCCGCTACGCGGCGGGAAGTACAGCCGGTTCGACGGGGGGACCCGTGTACCCTTCATCGTGCACCGCCCCGGGCACATCGCACCGGGCGTTTCGTCCGCGCTCGTGAGCCAGGTCGACTTCGCCGCCTCGTTCGCCGCGCTCGCAGGCGCTCCGCTCGGAAGCGGAACGCTCCCCGACGACGCCGCGGTCGACAGCCAGAACGTGCTCGCCGCACTCACCGGCGAGTCGCAGGCCGGCCGCGCCGAGCTCGTCACCGAGGGCGTGCAGGCGAACACCGTGCTGCGCCACGAGAACTGGGTCTTCCTCCCGGCGCACGACGGCCCGCGCTACAGCGGGACCACCGGCAACGAGACCGGATTCTCGCACTGGGACCAGCTCTACGACCTCTCAATAGACGTGAGCCAGCAGCGCAACCTCGCGATCGAGCGCCCGGACAAGGTCGAGCAGCTGCGCCGGCGGCTCGAAGAGCTGCGAGGCGCCGCGAAGACGCGGTGAGGGACGTCCTCGCGGCGTACCGCTATCACTGCGATTGAGGCTGCGGAGCGATCGCCATAGCCGCGATCTCCGACTCGTCCACGGGTCGCCCCAGGTTCCCCACGACGACCGTCCGCTCCTCTCCCGGCAGGAGGTCGAACCAGGCGTCGCTGTATCGCGCCCCGTCGCCCAGGTTGAAGTGGACCGCGTGGGCAAAGCTCTCGCTCGAGACGATGAACCTCGCGCCGTCGGGTAGCGGCGCCACGTCTCTGACCGCGACGCGCGGCTTTGGCATGCGGAGCGAGCGGAAGACGCCGGTACGCAGGGTGACGGGGAGGACGGCGCGGCTCGCCGGCGACCCCGCCGGTGCCGCGAAGCAGGTACCCGCGGCCATGTCACCGTCCGGCAAGCCGAACCGGAAGAGCTCGCCCTTCGAGCCCGGCGCCATCGTGACGGGACGCGTCTGGGAAGCGCGGGCAGACCCGTCGAAGGAGAGGTACCCGTACTCGATCTCGAGTGATACCGCGTCCGGCCCGTCGTTCGAGCCGAGCAGCGCCACCTCATCCCCGTGCCGGCGCAGCGCGAGCTTCCGCGGGGCGAAGGCGCGCTTCACCGCGTAGTACGACGGCTTTCGTTTCAGGTAGTAGTCGATGATCGTCCAGCCCACCTCTCCCCAGCAGTCGTTGTACAT
>SLST01000184.1 GCA_007130265.1 Spirochaetales bacterium | reverse complement strand
GTACGTCGTCATCATCAGGCCCAGGTTCTTCTTGCCGAGCTTCTTGCCGCTCGCGGCGAACTTGGCGATTGCGCCCCGCGGCGTCGACTTGGACGCCTGGCCGCCGGTGTTGGAGTAGACTTCGGTATCCAGCACGAGCACGTTGATGTTCTTGTCGGATGCCATCACGTGATCGAGGCCGCCGTATCCGATGTCGTAGGCCCATCCATCGCCGCCGAAACACCAGACGCTCTTGTCGACGAAGTAGTCGCTGAGCTCCGTGATCTTCGCGACGACTTTCTTCGCCTCACCCTTCGCCGCTTTGCCGGCCTTGTCGAGCAGACCGCGGATGATGTCCGCGTTCTCCTTTGCATTCGCGCCAACGTCGTCCCAGTTGTCGAGAGACCAGCGAAGCGGCTTCGCGAGCTCCGGCTCGGTGCCGATCTCGAGCAGCTTCTCCACGTTCGTTTTCAGCTGGTTGCGGTTCGCATCGACTGCGAGCCGCATTCCAAACCCGTACTCGGCGTTGTCCTCGAAGAGGCTGTTCGCCCAGGTGGGACCGCGGCCCTTCTCGTCCGCCGCATACGGTGTGGTGGGGAAGGTGCCGCCGTAGATCGACGAACAGCCGGTGGCGTTCGCGATCATCATCCGGTCGCCGAAGAGCTGGGTCACCATGTAGACGTAGCCCACCTCGCCGCAGCCGGTGCAGCTTCCCGGGTACTCGAAGTAGGGCGTGTCGAACTGGACGTCGAGGTCCTTGATGAGGTCGCTTTTCTGCATCCACTTCACCGGGATCGCGCCGCGCTTGCCGCGCCGTTCGAGCCGCTTCGTTCCCACGGGAACCGCCCCGTTGATGCTCATCTTGCTGACCGGTACGGTGTCCCCCTTCAGGCGGAGCACCGGGTCGACCACGCTCTTGACCCACTCGTCGGCGTCGTCGGGAACCATCGGGCTCACCTCGGCCCCGCCGGCGGGCTCCGACGGTACGGGCACTTCCTTGATCGCCTCGGCCGCCGCGTCAATCGCCTTCCAGTTCATCTCGACGATCTCGCGACCCTTCGACTTGAACTGCTTCTCCACCGCGTTCTTGATCAGCTCGATCGCCTCGTCGGCCGGCAGCACCCCGGAGAGCTTGAAGAAGGCGGTCTGCATGACGGTGTTGATCCGCCCGCCGAGTCCGACCTCCTTAGCGATGCTCGATGCGTCGATCGTGTAGACCTTCACCTTCTTCTCGATGATGGTCTTCTGCATCTCCTCCGTGAACTTCGCGAAGACCTTGTCCGGGTCGACGCCGATGTTGATCAGGAATGTGCCGCCCTCCTTGATGCCGCCGAGGATGTCGAACCGCCCAATGTACTGGTGCCGGTGCAGCGCGACGAAATCGGTCCTGGTCAGCAGGTATGGGCTCTGGATCGGCTGCTTGCCGAACCGCAGGTGGCTGACCGTCCAGCCGCCCGACTTGTTCGAGTCGTACTGGAAGTACCCCTGCGCGTAGAGGTCCGTGTCGTCGCCGATGATCTTGATGCTGTTCTTGTTCGCGCTCACCGTGCCGTCCGAGCCGTAACCCCAGAACTTGCACCGGGTGATGCCCTCCGGCTCGGTGTCGATGTCCTCGCCGAGCGGCAGAGACTTGTTGGTGACGTCATCCACGATGCCGACGGTGAAGTCGTGGGAGCACTTCCCGTCGAGGTGATCGTAGACCGACTTCACCATCGCCGGCGTGAACTCCTTGCTCGACAGACCGTAGCGTCCGCCGATGATCGTGAGCCCCGAGTTCTGCAGCGCCGAGCTCACGTCAAGGAAGAGCGGTTCGCCCGGGGCGCCCGGCTCCTTCGTGCGGTCGAGGACCGCAATTTTCTTCACCGACTCAGGGATCGCGGCCTTGAGGTGCTCGCTGCTCCAGGGGCGGTAGAGGCGGACCTTGATCGCGCCTACCTTCTCGCCCTTGGACACGAGATAGTTCACCGTCTCTTCGATCGTCTCGACGCCCGAGCCCATTGCGATGATGATCTTCTCCGCCTTCGGGTCGCCTACGTAGTCGAACAGGTGGTACTCGCGCCCGGTCTTCTCAGCGAAGCGCTTCATGCACTTCTCCACGACCTTCGGCGCCTGCTCGTAGTACTTGTTGACGGTCTCGCGACCCTGGAAGTAGACGTCGGGATTCTGCGCGCCCACCTTGATGAACGGCTTCTCGGGTCGCATCGCTCCGTCGCGGAACTCCTCCACGTACTTCATGTCGAGCATCTCGGCGAGCGTCTCGTAGTCGATCGACTCGATCTTCTGTACCTCGTTCGAGGTGCGGAACCCGTCAAAGAAGTGAACGAAGGGCACCTTGCTCTCGAGCGCCGCGAGATGCGTGATCGCGGCGATGTCCTGCGCCTCCTGGACGCTCGCCGACGCGATGAGCCCGAACCCGGTCATCCGCGTGGACATGACGTCGGAGTGATCGCCGAAGATCGACAGCGACTGTGCCGCGATCGATCTCGCCGACACGTGGAAGACCGTGGGAAGCATCTCGCCGGCGATCTTGTACATGTTCGGGATCATCAGAAGCAGTCCCTGACTCGCGGTGAAGGTCGTCGTGAGCGCTCCTCCTGACAGGGACCCGTGCACGGCTCCCGCCGCGCCCGCTTCGGACTGCATCTCGATCACCTCGAGCGGCTGTCCGAAGATGTTCTTCCTCCCGGACGCGGCCCACGAGTCCGCGTTTTCGCCCATCGTGGACGAAGGCGTGATCGGGTAGATTGCTGCGATTTCACTGAAAGCGTATGCGACGTTACTCGCGGCTTCGTTGCCGTCGACCGTCACCATCTGTTTGGGCATAGTACACCTCGAAATTTGGCTTTCCTCTACTATAGGGGATTCGCTTCGCAGCATCAAGGGGGTATTGCCCTCGACAGCGCGTTTAATGTGAACGATATCACAACATAGGTCCTTCGATGTGAAAAATCCGGGATCCGTAGCCCTGTCTCAGCGCTGCCCTTGACGTTCGGCACCGCGCAGATATCATGCTTCCCATCCGGAATGCCGGATCAGGGAGTGACTATGCCAATTCGCTACTACGTGGCACCCGACGGAGACGACCGGGCAGCCGGGACCGAAGAGACCCCATTCGCGACCGTTGAAAGGGCTCAAGCGGCGGTGCGGGCGCTTCGCAGCCCGGACGGGATGCCGGAGGCAGTCGAGGTCGTTCTGCGGGGCGGCC
>SLST01000142.1 GCA_007130265.1 Spirochaetales bacterium | reverse complement strand
GGATTGGTGAAGTCGATCTGACCGGTCAGCTCGGCGGCGGCGAAGTCGCTCCCTGACGCGCCCGCGCGCGCCGGCGGGCGCGGGATGAACCCGCGCGCGACGGCATCCTCGAGCAGCCGGTTACCGGCGCCGATGTTCGGGTTCTGCCACAGGCTCACGCGGAAACCGTCGGCCCGGAGTCCGGCCATGAAGCCCGCGGGGTCCGGAAACCGTTCTTCGCTGAAGCGCCATTCGCAGACCCAGTCCTTCGCGAACCAGCCGGTGTCTATGTGGATCACGTCGCAGGGATACTTCTCGCGGCGCAGCCGAGAGGCGATCCCCTTGATTTCGTCGGCCGAGAAGTAGGTCATCCGGCTCATCCATGTGCCGTACGACCAGAGCGGCACCTGCGGCGGAAATCCGGTGAGCGTACGATACCGGAACAGGACTCGCTCCGGCAGTTCCGCGGCCATGACGAAGAGGTCGATCTCGTCATCCTCCACTGCCCATACGACCGCGCGTGACGAGACGCCCTTGAGGCTTGCGGTCATCCGGGCTGAGCCGTGGACGAAGAGGCCGTAACCGGCGCTCGAGAGGTAGAAGGGTACGTTCTTGTAGGCGCGCGGGGTATTGGTTCCGAGTGCGTCCTGGTTGACGAGGTCGAGCGTTCGCCCGGCGAGGTCGAGCTCGAGGAATCGCTCTCCCGTGCCGGCGAACGACTCGCGCGCGTTGGCGTGAAGCGAGAAAACGGTGCGCGCGATTGTGCCGGCGGTCTCGAGGAAGCCGAGTCCCACCGAGTCGCGCATCGGCGGGACGAACTGGTTGTAGCCGTAGAGCCGCACCGGCGCCCCGTCGATGCCCATGATGAACCCGTCGAGAAACTCGTCCGGGCCCGGGATGAGGTCGCTCCAGTGGTCCTGCCCGGGGAGCTCGACGCGGAACGCGGCGACCGTCTCGCCACCGGCGCGGCGGATCACGAGCGAACGGCACCCGCCGAGCTGCGGCACCGCGGCCTCCGCGATCTCCAGCGCGACCGGTTCGAGCGCGGCGTCCGGAGAGATCATGTCGCTCGTCGGAAGCGGCGCCGACGCGTCGAGCGAGGCGTGGATACGCGTGAGGCCCGGACCGTAGGAGACGATCGAGAGGTAGACCTCCCGCTCGGTGCGGTCGCCGGAATCCGCACGCGCGATGGCACCGGTGGCGCCGATCGTGTACGGCCGAAGGGGCGCGACGAGACGGACCGTCTCGTCCGATCGGCCTGCGGTCCGGGTGTGAGCGACGGGCCGCGGGAAGCCGGCGATCCAGAGGAGGGCCCCCTGAGGATCGGAGAGTTTGAGAACTTGCGAGACGAAGTCGTTCGTGACTGCCATGTGCCCCTCGAGAGGTTTTGATTCGATCCTACGGTCCGACGGCGGTCGGGTCAACCGAGACGGCGCAGATTCCTGCCGGCAATGACGGGATCGTGGCACCGCCTCTGGAGGGACGGTCAGACACCGCACAGCTGTGAGCGCTGCCGCACTGTGCGGTACCGCACAGTCCAGTTCCCGGAACATGCGTATCATCAGCACACGGACGCCGGGTAGAGCGGGGGAGGGCACGTGATGGGAAGTATGGCCTGACAGAAGGGTCTCGCGGACAACCGGTCGCAAGCCGGTCCGCATGTCGCAACAGTATTCGAGACTAAGGAGAGAAATCGCAATGAAGAAACGTGCATTGATACTTGTAGCAGTCGGGTTGTTGGCGCTTTCGGTCAACGCCTTCGCGCTGAAGGGCACCTCCGACTTCGGCATTGGCGCAGAGGTGACGAGCATCAACTTTGGTAGCGTTGGGAGTATGCTCACCTTCCACATTCCGAGGGTGCCGCTCTACTTCTCAGTCGGCGCGGACTTCGCCGATGAGCCGATGATCGCAGCAACCGTCGACTACTGGTTCGTCAACCGGCCCATTGGCCGCTCAATGTCGTACTATGTCGGTCTTGGGGGATATGTGGGACTGGCGACGGCCGCTTCCGACGTTACCCTCGCCGCCGGCCCACGGCTTCCGCTTGGTGCGCAGCTGTGGCTGCTCGAGAACGACCTTCTCGAGGTATTCCTCGAAGTCGCGCCGGCGTGGGTTCTGTTCACGGGCTCGGAAATTGACCCGCGCAACGCTCATGTGCAGGTCGCCCTCGGCTTCCGGATCTGGCCGTAAAACGCGAGATCCCGTTACGAATTGAGAGGCGACGGTTGCCGTGCGGCGACCGTCGCCATGCTCGGGTCTACCATGGTACAATGAATTGTGTCCAAGCATAGGAACAAGCCCACCGGTGATACCGGAGTCGAAGAAGCGCCGGAGACCTCCGCCGTCGAGTCCGAGCGGCGGGTGCCGGCGCGGTTTCCAATTGTCGGTATAGGCGCTTCGGCCGGCGGGCTTGCGGCGTTCGAGGCGTTCTTCTCCGGGTTGCCTGCCGACGTCGAAACCGGCATGGCATTCGTGGTCGTACAGCACCTCGCCCCCGATCACAAGAGTATCCTTACCGAGCTCATCGGTCGATGCACCGCCATGCCGGTCTCCGAAGCGACGGACGGCATGCCCGTGAACCCCGATTGCGCATACATCATTCCGCCCGGCTACGACATGACGCTTGCTGCAGGCACCCTGCGTCTGTCGGTTCCCTCGAAGCCGCGCGGCAGAAGACTTCCTGTCGATTCCTTCTTCCGGTCTCTGGCCGACGACCAGGGAGAGCACTCGATAGCCGTCGTGCTGTCCGGGACCGGAGGAGACGGGACTCTTGGCATACGGGCGATCAAGGGCGCTGGCGGTATGGTCATGGCGCAGACTCCCGAGTCGACGGAACACGACGGGATGCCGCGGAGTGCGATCGCGACCGGGCTCGTCGACTTTGAGCTGCCGCCAGAGCAGATGGGCGATGCGCTGATAGCCTACTGTGCCCAGGCGTTCGTAACGTCGCAGTCGGCCGACACCGTTCCCACGCGTGGCAATGAGGACCGCCTGGCAGAGGTGTTCCGCCTGCTGCGCGCTCAGGTCGGTCACGACTTCTCACTCTACAAATCCAGTACGATCATGCGTCGTATCGAACGACGGATGGCCGTCAACCACGTTGAAACGCTTCAGCGGTACGTCGAGAATCTGCAGCAGTCCGACACCGAGGTCCAAGCCCTCTTTCGCGACCTGCTCATCAGCGTAACGAGCTTCTTCCGTGATCCGGGAGCGTTCGAATCGCTGGAACGGACGGCGATTCCGGAACTCTTTGACGGTCGGGCCCCGGGGGAGACGATCCGCGTCTGGTCGCCCGGTTGCGCCACCGGTGAGGAGGCGTACTCGCTTGCGATCCTGCTGCGTGAGCAGATCGAGAAGCTGAATCAGAGCTACAAGGTCCAGTTATTCGCCACCGACATCGATTCCCGGGCTATTGCTACGGCACGGTCCGGCGTCTACCCGGCGAGCATCGCTGCAGACGTCGAACCGGACCGACTACGGCGCTACTTCACCGCGGAACACCTTGACTCCGACGGCGCGCCGCATGCCTACCGGATCGCGAAGGGTATTCGGGACATGGTTGTCTTCTCTGAGCAGAACGTGATCAAGGACCCGCCGTTCTCGAAGATCGATCTCATAAGCTGCCGGAATCTGATGATCTATCTCAATCGCGAGCTGCACGAGCGGCTGATCCCGCGGTTGCACTACGCGATGAAACCCGGCGGGATCCTCTTTCTCGGACCGTCCGAGACCGTGGGCGAGTTCGGCGATCTGTTCACGACGCTCGACCGAAGAGCGAAGCTGTACCGGCGAACGGATGCCGCGCCGAGCACGATCCCCTCGGGCCCCGACAGGCCCCCTTCGCCGACGAACATCGGGTTCCGTCGCAAGACCGAACCACCGGCAGGAAAGGTGCCGCTGCGGGAACTGGTCGAGCGAATGCTGCTGCGACAGTTCGCCCCCGCCGCTGTGCTCGTGGACAGCCGAGGTGACATTCACTACCTGCACGGTCGTACGGGCAGGTACCTCGAGCCTGGTACCGGTGAGGTGGCCACCTACAACGTCCTGACCATGGCCCGGGAGGGCCTGCGGCACGAGGTCGCCGCCGCGCTGCACCAGGTCGTGCAGGACGGCCAGGACGCGCATCGCCGAGGGCTGCGCGTGAAGACCAACAGTCACCACACGTCGGTGAATCTCTGCATCCACCGCGTGATCCCGGATCCGGGCGAATCGCTCGCCTCCTCGTTCTACCTTGTGGTCTTCAACGAGGGACAGAGCAGCGCAGACGGGGATCGGGACGTGTCGACCGAGCCGGACGAGGAGCACGATTCGGGACGCGACGACACGATTGAGGTGCTCCGGCGTGAGTTGCGGGCGAAGGAGGAGTACCTCCAGAGCGCGAACGAGCAGCTTGAGACCTCCAACGAAGAGCTCAAGTCCTCCAACGAGGAGATGCAGTCGGTCAATGAGGAGCTGCAATCGTCGAATGAAGAGTTGGAGACCTCCAAGGAGGAACTGCAGTCCGTCAATGAAGAACTGGCGACCGTGAATGCCGAGTTGCAGACCAAAGTCGCCGATCTGTCGCGGGCGAACAACGACATGAACAACATGCTCGCCGGTACCGGGATCGCCACCGTGTTCCTTGACCACCAGTTGAGAGTCATGCGGTTCACGCCTTCGGCGAACGAGATCATCAACCTCATTCCCAGTGACATCGGGCGTCCGGTGACCGACATCGTTTCGAACCTCGTCGGCTACGACCGGATGGTGGAGGATGTGCAATCGGTCCTCGACACGCTCGCCTCGAAGCGGCTGGAAGTTCAGGTGAGCGGCGGACGATGGTACCGGATGCACATTCTGCCGTACCGCACCCTCGACAACGTGATAGAAGGAGCGGTGATCAGTTTCGTCGACATCACCGAACGCCGGCAGGCCGAGCAGGAGATCGCCAGACAGCTCGCGGATAAGGAGACGCTCCTCAAGGAAGTGCATCACCGGATACGCAACAACACCGCGTCTATCGCCGGGCTTCTGACGATTCAGGCTCAGTCGATCACCGATTCGGAGGCTCGATCCGTGTTGCGGGGTGCGATCGGCCGGGTCGATAGCATGAGTGTGCTCTACGACAAGCTTCTCGTAAGCGAGCAGTACGGGGCGAGTTCGGTGATGAACTATCTCGAGGGCCTCGCGGATACGGTCATGGCGCTCTTCCCGGACGACACGCACATTACGCTCGAGAAGCGGATCGTCGATTTCGATCTGAAGTCCGCGGATCTCTTTCTGCTCGGGCTCATCACCAATGAGCTGCTTACCAATGTCATGAAGTATGCGTTTGACGGTCGTACCGACGGGAGGATCACCCTCCTTCTGGAGAGGTCCGGTGATCGCGTGCGATTGGTCGTGCGGGATAACGGCCGGGGACTCCCTCCGGGGTTTGATCCGGAATCGTCGACGGGATTCGGTCTCACACTGGTTCGAATGCTCAGCGAGCAGCTTGGCGGGACGTTTTGCATGACGGATCAGAACGGCACCGAGAGCGTCCTCGAGTTCGATCTCTGACGGTCTTCTCGAACTGCGGCGGGCGGCGAACCCGCGTCGCCTGTTCGAAGGCGTACGCCATGCCCAGGAGCCGGGCGTCGTCGCCGAATCTCCCGACGAACGAGAGCCCGAGCGGGAGTCCTCGATAGTAGCCCATCGGCAGGGTTATATGCGGGGCGCCGGAGATCGCCGGGGCACTCGACATCCGACCGCCGGTGTAGTAGTCACCGTTGACGTGGTCGATCAGCCAGGCCGGACCGTTGGTGGGCGCGACGAGGGCGTCGAGCTGGTGCGACCCGAAGAGCGCCTCGAGCCCGTCGGGTCCGGCGAGCTGTCTGCTCTCCCGGAGCGCTTCGCGGTACTCCTCGTCGGTGAGGGGGCCGCATGCGGCCGCTGCCACCATGTGTTCGTGACCGAAGTACCGAAGTACCTCGTCGGCATGCTCTTCGTTGAAGGAGATCACGTCGTCGACGGTGCGAAGTCCCGATCCGCCCCGGCGCACATCGCCGGCAGCCGCCGATCCCGCGGCGGTGCCGAACCGCCTCTCGAAGTAGGCGGCGAGGCCGTGTCTGAACTCGTAATGCAGGACCGTGAGCTCGTGCTCGTGCATACGTCCAGAGTCGGGAAGGTTGGCCGGGTCGACGAGGGTTGCGCCCGCCGCCTCGATCGCCGCGAGCGCTGCCTTGAACGGGGCGACCGTTCCGCGGTGCACGTCGGCGCCGTTGCGGGCGACCCCGATCCTCTTGCCTGCAAGGAAGCTCGCGTCGAGGCACGCGAGGTAGTCGGCCGCCGCGAAAGTCGCCGCGTCGAGCTCATCGCGTCCCGCGGTCGCCTGCAGGAGGAAGGCCGCGTCGCGCACCGTGCGGGCCATGGGGCCGGCGGTATCCTGACTCGCGGCGACCGGGATGATGCCGGTGCGGCTCACGGTACCGAGCGTCGGTTTGACCCCGACGAGCGAGTTGTGGGCCGCGGGGCAGGTTACCGAGCCGTCGGTCTCCGTTCCCAACGCGACGACTGCGAGATTGGCCGCGATCGCGGCGCCGGATCCGGAGCTCGACCCGCACGGGTTCCGGTCGAGTACATAGGGGTTACGGGTCTGCCCGCCGCGGCTCGACCAGCCGCTGTTCGATCTCGTCGAGCGGAAATTCGCCCACTCGGAGAGGTTGGTCTTGCCGAGGATGATCGCCCCTTCGGCGCGAAGCCGCTCGACGAGAAAGGCGTCGCGCGGTGGGGGAGCTCCGACGAGCGCGAGGCTGCCGGCGGTCGTCTGCAGCCGGTCGCCGGTGTCAATGTTGTCCTTCAGGAGCACCGGTATGCCGTGGAGCAGTCCGAACTCCTTCGGGCCGGACGCCGCACAGTCGCGGGCGATCTCGAGCGCCTGCGGGTTCACCTCGATTACCGCGTTGATTGCAGGGCCGCGCGCGCTCACCTGTTCGATGCGGTGGAGATACTCCTCACAGACCGCGACCGGGGTAGTCGTCCCTCTGCGGTACGCCTCGTGCAATTCGTCGATCGTCCATTCACGCATGGGAACTCCTGGGCACAGTCTGCCCGAAGCTCGCCGGCAGGGCAAGCCGGCGGGGGCTCTCCGGCGGGGCTCTCCGGTTGCAGGAGCGGCCATGATCCCCTATGATCGGCCGAGAAGCGAGGGAGGCAGTATGGAGCAGACATGGACCTGGTCGACGACCGGCTACAACTTCGTGGGAATGCCGCACGACGAGATCATCGCGACCTGCACCGCGGCCGGCTTGTCCGGCATCGAGGGGGCGGCCGAGCTTTTCCCGGACGAGACCGACGCCGAGCTCGAGCAGATCGCCCGTCGCTACCGCGACGCCGGGCTCGGGATCGGCAGCTACCATCTGCCGTTCAAGCCCGACGACGACATCGTCTGCTTGTACGAGACGACGCGGCGCGCAGCGGTGGACACAATGATCTCTCATATGGAACGGGCTGCGGCGCTCGGCGCCCGCGTGGTCATTCAGCACCCGTCGACCAATCGCTTCAACGTCGACCTCGAGGGGTTCGATAACTACCTCGGTCGGCTCGGCCGGAGCCTCGAGGCGCTCCTGCCGCGGGCAGCGTCGCTTGGGCTCGTGATCGCGATCGAGAACATGCTTCCCGGGGCGGACGGTCCGCGCGTCGGCTCCAGGCCGGAGCACCTCTCTGCGATTGGAGAGCGCTTCGCCGATCCGAACCTTGGCTTCTGCCTGGACACGGGACACGCGCTCGTTGCCGGAGGGCCTGACGACGCCGGTGAGTTCTTCCGCTCGATGGCGCCGATGCTCGCCGCCTTTCACCTTGCGGACAACGCCGGCGATCGCGACTCGCACCTCGCCCCCGGCCGGGGCCTCGTGGACTGGGACGCCATCTTCGCCGGCATGGCGGCGATCGGTTACGCGCACCCGGCGTGCATCGAGACGCCGCCCTTTGCGCACCGACGTGACGGCTCCTTCAGCCGCGACGCGTGGAAGAAGCTCGTGGCCGAGACGCAGGCGCTCGCAGATCATGCCCTGCGCTGAGGCGGCCGCGGCGGAGGGTCCGCCGGCGACGAGCATGCCGGGCCCTTACCAGTTCGTGAACGAGCCGTCCTCGCGGTTGAGCCTGGCGAGCGCCTTCGGCTCGTAGGGATACTTCTCGAGCACCTTCGTGTCGAGCTCTATCCCCAGGCCCGGGCGCTCGGGCGGCAGGAGGTAGCCCTCCTTCCACTGGGGCTGGTGGAGCACGAGGTCCGCGAGGCTCTCGTTCGGGCGCCGGGGGAGCTCCTGGACGCCGAAGTTCGACGTCGCGAGGTTGAGGTGGAGGCAGGCCGACGTGCTGACCGGCCCGATCGGGTTGTGCACGGCGAGGCGGATTGAGTGGGTTTCACACCACCCGGCGATCTTGCGCGCCTCCGTGAGGCCGGCGCAGATCGCGAGGTCGATCCGCGCGTAGTCGATCAGGTCTTCCTCGATGACCTGTCGAAACTCCCACTTGCTGCTGTAGTGCTCGCCGGCGGCGATGGGAACACCGGTACGCGACCGCAGCATCCGGTACAGCTGGTAGTTCTCGGCCCGCAGCGGATCTTCGACGAAGTAGGGGCGGTACGGCTCGACCTCGCGGCAGAGCGTCACCGCGTCGCTCGGGTCGAGCCGGGTATGGACGTCGATGCAGAGCTCCACCTCGTCACCAAGGGCGCTGCGCAGCGCGTCGAATTGCTCGATCGCCTGCCGCACGGCGCGGCGCGGTTCGATCACGTCCCCTTCGGACGATACTCCCCAGCGGACGAAGCGCCAGCCCTCGGCTACTCTGGCGCGCGCATCGTCGACGAGCGCCTCAGTGGTCTCGCCGCCGCAGTGCGGGTAACAGACGACTTTGTCGCGCACCCGGCCGCCGAGGAGCTCGTACACGGGGACGCCGAGCGCCTTGCCCTTGATGTCCCAGAGAGCCATGTCGATTCCGGCGATCGCCGAGGAGATGACCCGCTGCGCGGGGAAGAAGGCGCCGCGGAACATGAGCTGCCACAGGTGCTCGATGCGAAAGGGATCCTCTCCCACGATCATCTCCCGGAGCGAGTCGACCGCGCCCATCATGGCGCGCTCCTGACCGGTCAGGCCGGCCTCTCCGAGGCCGGTGATTCCTTGGTCGGTCTCTACGACGATGAACAGGAAGGTGCGCCACTCGCTGATGGGGTAAGCGCGGACTGCCGTAATCTTCATACTGAGCTCCTTTATGGGTTATTTCTCGCCGGCCGACGGGCGATCGACGGTGCCGACGATGAGCAGCCAGTCCTGGAAGAAGGGGAAGAACGCTCGTCCCTCGTAGTCCGGCGTCGGACCGGGGATCGTGATCTGTCCGTCGGCGTCCGCCGTAACGTTGGGCCGGTCGTGCAGCGTTCCGCGAACCGGGTCAAACACCTGCAGACTCACCTCCGTCCCGGACCGGAAGCCGCCGAGCTCGAACGCCCGCCACGGGTACTCCGGAAAGTAGACGAGGCAGAGTCCGCCGTCGGGCGATCTCGCCGCGTGCGGGCGCATCGGGTGCTCCGCGGAGGCCGGGGGATCGGTGACGCCATGGGCCGGCTCGAGTGTCCACCAGGGAAGGTCCTCGAGGAAGCGCTTCTGTCGACCGACCGCCGCGGAACCCGGCAGGTTCATCGCGTCGGTCCACGGAATGTCTCCCCACTCCATGCCGTGCGGCGACGGACCGTACGGAGCGTCGGCGCCGTTTGCCTGCCAGAGCCCGTTTGCCCCGTACGTGTGGCCGCAGGCGCCGTTGAGGAGGCAGATCCAGAAGAGGTACCGCTGCACCTCCTCGCGACAGGCAGCGCCTATTCCCTCGTAGCACACCTCGGAATCTATGACCGGCATCTCGCCTGCGTCGTGTGACTCGCGCACCGCAGTGACCGTGAAGGGGAGTGAGGCACGGTCGCTGTGCCCGGTCTGCAGCATCTCGAAATCGAGCAGCGACGCGTCCGTGAGCTGCTCCCGCCCGCGCTGGTCCGGGTGGGTCGTCAGCAGATTGCCGTACGGGTCGGTTTCGCGGACGAACCGGGCGACCCGCGTCCACCCTTCGGTCTGGCGCGCGCGGTCGCCCTCCGGATCAGGCGAGAGGTAGTAGGGCATGCGGGTCTCCCCGGCCAGACAGAAAACCACCGGATACGCCGCGTACCGTGCGATGAGGTGGCGCCAGTGCTCACGCATCGTCGCCTCCGACGCGAGGCTCAGGTAGTAGCCCCAGCAACCGACGATACAGGGAACGAGCCCGTGGTCGACGATCGTCTCGATCCGCCTGTCCGCTTCGTCGTAGTAGTCCGGGTTCACCCCGGCGAACTCCGGAAGCCATGCGGTGCCTCCTGCGTTTGCCCCCCGTTCGTCGAGCGGCGGCATGTCCGGGAAGAGCCCCGCGACGAGCTGCACGACCGAAAAGCCCTTCGCTTTCCGGTCGCGGCAGAGTGCCGTGAACCCCGCGTCGTCGATCCGCGGCGAGAAGGCCATCCACCACGTGTCGGCGAGCCAGAGGAAGGGCTCGCCGCTCGTCCACTCCAGATGCCTGCCGTCTGCGGCCGCGCGAAGCCGGCCGCGGCGCCGCGCATCCTCTCCCGGGGTCGCCTCGTCGATCGCGAAGCTCCCGTCGGCCGCGGGCCGGCGCGGAGCGTCCGGCCCTACCCATTGGGCGCGGTAGGAATACTCCCCGGCAGACGGCGGGGAGAACCGGGCGCCAAAGCGTTTCGCTTCAGTGGCCGCGGAGCCGCGCGCGAACCCCGGCACCCGCCATCGGCGGCCTGCCGGCCCCTCGACGATCAGCTCGAGCGCATCGCCGTCCTGGCGCTCATCCGCAGACTGAGGATCGGCGAACTCGAAATGGGCGATTCCGTGATGATCTGTGCGCATATGATCCATGTTCTTCCTGCGTGCAGCCTATCATCTGCGGCCGAGTGAGAACAGGTGGTGTAGCGGTTCAGGGAGGCTCAGCTGTCTGTTGGCTTGACCCGTCGCAAAACATGAGTGATTTTATAATGAAATTGGGCCAACCGAGGTGAACCGATGTGTGTATCAGAAACCTTCCAGCGTCTGGTAGTGCGTGGCGTCCTGCCTATCGCGATCCTCGTACTTCTGGTCGCGTGTTCCGGGATCAACGACCCGCCCACGGCCGTCCCTGTCGACACGCTTGAGGATGATCCTGCGCTGCCGGTTCTCCCGGAGATCCCGAGTGACGCTCCTGAGGCGATCCCGTACCTCGAGATCGTCCTTCTCAGCGATATGAGCCCGTCGGTTGATGCCGGTACCGTCCTGCGCATGGGCGAGTCCACCATGCTCCTCCAGCGCCTGCTTGCCGCGGAGCTGGGTCTGCATTTCGACGTGAGCGTCCGGACGGAGCCGGTGTTCCTCGACCCCGAGACCGTGTCCGGTGATCCGGACACGGTGAGCATTAGCGACTACCCGCAGAAGCTGCGCGAATGGAAGGCGGCCGAGCTCGATTCACCCGGAGCACCATGGCAACCCCACGCCCTGCTGCTCTCGCACCGGAAGCTCGAATCCCCGCAGTCGATTGCGTACGTCGACGTGGTCGGACATCCGTTTTCCGCCGGCGTGATGGCGTTCACACCGTCCGGCTTCTCGCTGACCCCGGCACAGGCGGCCGCATTGCGGGCGACGATTGCCGCCCGGATGATCGGCTTCAACCTGGGTGCGAGAATGGATCACGGCGCGGAGACAACCATCATGTCGCCTACGTTCCTGGCGACCGATCCCCCGGTCCACTACTCGTCAACCACCATCGCCCTGATGAGCGATGAGATCGACGGCGTGGTGGCGCAGCGCGGGTCCCTGCCCTCGCTCGACGTCCATCCGGCGGGGGTGCGCGTAGACTCGGGCTCCGTAACCCTCGCGTGGGACTTCGGCGGCGACACCGACTCGTACATCATCCACCGCTCCCACGAGTTCGTGCCCATCTCGTGCTTCGACTGTGACTCGTTCAGCTCCGGGCAATCCCGTTCATTTGTCGATCACAGCGTGACGGCCGGCGAGTCGTACCGGTACCGGGTCGTTGCCCGTGACGTTGACGGGGGTATTGTCGCGGTCTCAGCCGAAGTCGTTGTGGACGTGCCGGTCGAGATGTGACCGGGGCGGACGAGCCCGGCCAGCCGATACCCGAGCGACGAGTTCTTGACACGCCAGACGAAAGCCGCGACGCTGGGACATGCCTTCCTCAACAGCGAACTATGACCCGGCGACACGAATCGCGCTCACCGACTCCTGTCTC